>CAZBGF010000523.1:0-1503 GCA_964491255.1 uncultured Verrucomicrobiota bacterium | reverse complement strand
AAACCCGACTCGAACGACTACTCAACGAGCAGCGCAGGACAGGATCCGCCTGCTTATTTACCGATGTCCAGCCCATTGACGAGCAAGGGGATGAGATAACTCACCCGGATTTTTTCTGGAACGCCTGGCATCGAGCGAACCGTGATTTTTATTTTTCCTGCGGCGACCTTTATACTGCTTTCCTGCATGGCAATTTCATGGTGACGACATCGAATCTTTTTCTGACCCGTGAAGCTGTACGGAAAGTCGGGTTTTTTTCGCCCATTCACTATTTGCATGACTACGACTATATTTTCAGAACCATGCTGGCTTATCCACAAGGCGTTTGTTATCTTGATCAGGAGAAACTCCTGTTTTATCGGCTTCACGGCAACAACACCTTAAGCCAGGGCGCCATCATTGCCCGCGAACAGGATCAACAGATCATCCGGAAATATATGATGGCACGGATCCCCGGAGATTTACACAACATCGTGGCCGCCGGTTCAGACCGGCTTATAGCACTTGAACAAGAATTAATCGCAGAACGCAGACGTTGTCAAAGTATACGACAGCGTATGGCACGTTCAAAACTGTTTACTTTTCTGAACCGTATACGGCAAATCTTTCGATGAAACCACAATCTTACTACTCGCTGAAATCCCTGGTACAAGCAGTGGATCGCAATATAAAGACTTTTGACAGCCTGTCGATAGATGTTTTTGACACTTTATTGATTCGCCGCATACATGAGCCGGATCTTGTTAAACCCCCTGTCGCGCGTTTTATCGCAAATAAGGCAAGAGAAACCGGCGTAAAAATTTCTTTCCAAAATGTTCTCAAAATCAGGAATGATATTGAACGCGAACACCGCATGCGAAACGGCCAGATTTATCCGGACAATGAAGCCTGTTATCCGGATTTCATGCGTGAATCGCTGAATCATATTTTTCAGGGAAATTGTCCGCCAGGTTTTCTCAAGGAAGTTACCGACTACGAATTGAATATTGAAAAGGCAATGATCGTGCCTCGCTCTCTACTCGTTGAGCTGATAGAACGTCTCCATAAGGCAGGTAAACAAATTATTGCTCTCAGCGATATTTATTTACCAGCGCTTTATGTCCGCAGGTTGTTGAAGCATTTTGCACTGATGCCATGGATAGATGACGTGCTCTGCTCCGCGGACAGTTTCAAAGCAAAAGCTTCAGGAGCGGCATATCAAATGATAATTGACAAATATGGGATACAGCCATCGAAGTGGCTGCATATCGGCGATAATCCTATTTCCGACGGTCTCCAGCCGGCTGCCAGAGGAATACGCGCATTTGTGTTGAGAGATACGCTCGAAAAAAAGCGCAAAGCCGTGGCTCGGCGTTACTGGCTTTGCGCCGAAAAAAGAAATTTCTGGAAAGGCAGGCTTGTACAGCAACTCATGATGCCGCTGGAACGGGAAGCGCGGCCGCATGAGCCACTATATATCACAGGATACAATTTTCTGGCACCATTATTTTGCGCTTTCATTCT
>CAZBGF010000522.1:0-1534 GCA_964491255.1 uncultured Verrucomicrobiota bacterium | reverse complement strand
ACTGTTCAGCCAAGTCCCGATTTTCGAGGAGGTCGAAGAATTCAACCATTGTCTTGGCGGCGCGGAACCGCAGACAGGAAGTGAGCGATATCAATCCCATTGGTTTGAGCGCGTCGTGGAAATTAGAGGCGGCCCAGTCAGCGGGCGTGTTTTGGCACAGACCAGTTTCATGATGAACCGTCATGGTCATCATTCCGAAGTTTAACCGGTCAATAATTGAGATGTCATTTGCTTTGCTTTGCAGGAACCCGGGGCCTTGTGACTGAATAAGAGACGCGACAACAAGTCGTGTCAGTTCCACCACTTCGTAAATATCATCATCGGCCGGCCTGAATCCAAAGCGCCCTTGGCCCTGGTTGTCCTTCGGCGAGTAGCTGCCGGGATAAAACACTGCGCCGTTCGCATGCGCCTTGTGAAAATCAGGACTGCCGACTCCGGGAACATTGATATGATCGGGGATTGACCATGGATCTATTCTTAAGCCATTGGCCAGGTCACGCTTTTCAGGCCCATTCTGGTGTAAGAGGAAGAATCTCAGCGCGGTTTCCATTACCTTTGCATCAATAAATCCTGATCGGCACTGCATCACGAAGTCGCGAATCCATAAACTGGGATATTTGTTATCCCCGCCTGGTACATAAATGCTTGAGGGTGTGTCCGAAATTCCCGGCAGCGCCGTTGTTCTTTTGCAGCGTTCCACGACTTTTTTGGAATGCGCTTTAAACCACAAAAATCTCTCTTTGTCCGGAAACATAGCATCTCCTTTTCTGTATCTCTTGTTGTTATCTTCAATAAAAGAATATCTGATCTAAGAACGGGTTGTTAATATCCCACGTCCCGGCAGAAGGAAATAAAGGTGTTGCCGCGCCGGGAAAGAGGGGTGGTGATGACTTTCTTGCCCAGCGTAGCGCCTTTGGCGCTCTTAAAGACCACGGTGTAACTCTTCAGGTCGGCGGGGCAGGGGACGCGCGCCACTTCCAACCATAAAGGCAGGGTTTCCCAGCAGCGGGTATCGGGCGCTTCCATTGCAAACAGCGCCAGCAAAACCAGCGCACCCAGGGCATCGTTTTGTTGTTTCACGGTCTCGGAAATCGCGATTTTTGTGGCGATGCGCGTAGCGTCCTTGGCCAGTTGAATAGCCGCCATACGGCGCTGACTGGCCGCCATCAGGGCGGCCGTGTTGGCAAAGGGATAACTGCGCCCCAGATATTCATCTTCGCAGTAGATTTCGGCATAGGGCGGAAACCGGGAATAGAAATCCCTGTAAATCTTTCCCACCGGTAACCGGTCCAAGGTGATGAAACAAACCAGTTCCGCCGGCTCGGTCTTTAACGCGGCCTTGGCAATGGGCGTTGCGGAACGGACGACATTAGTTTTGGGCAGGATATCGCCCGAAAGCGCGTCAATCAGGATGTTGTTTGTTAACAGCCGCGCGGCGGCTCGATACTGGATGGCGGCATTGCCCTCGTCGGCGATCAATTCCAGGCAGAACCCGGCCATGTAACGTCCATAGGCAATATCCGGGAACCCGTCC
>CAZBGF010000521.1:0-1535 GCA_964491255.1 uncultured Verrucomicrobiota bacterium | reverse complement strand
ATGAGGTCATCCGCATCCATTCGAGCTATATAAGGAGCATCCGTAAGTTCCACCATCTGGTTAAGACGGTAAATCAAACCTCGGTTTGTGTTGTCGGAAACCAGAAGAACACGGTCGTTGTCAACCAGATCAGCGATTGTATCGGCCGAACCGTCAACGGAGCCGTCGTCTAGCAAAATAAGCTGCCAGGAAGAATAAGACTGATTCAAAACAGAAAAAACAGCATTTCGAAGGGTTTCCCTGGCATTAAAAAAGGGAATAACAACACAGACGGGCACATCTTCGAATGCTGTTTTTGAGAGGCAAGAAGAATTCTTGGGCATTATTGACGCAATAATTTGAGGACAGGGAGCGGCAACAACATGGCGAGAAAAAGCTTAGATTTCAGTTTACTCCACTTTAATGACCTCCAGACAGTATATGCTCCAAGGCGGTCCCTTTCAGAAACCAACTGCATTCCTTTAAGATAGTTGAGTCTGTCAAAAATTACCCGAAAACCTGGCTGGATGGAAATAACAGGGTGTTCTTTCATTTCCGAATACCAGGTTCCTAACTCAGTGAGTTCTCGTTCTGAGCAGAGAATACTCTCGTTTTTGCCATGCCAACGATAGAATGCGACAGGTTGCGATATGAAATCAAGTTTCCAATTGACAGCCAACCGGATGACCAGGTCAAAGTCGCCAATAATATGATAGCGAGGGTCGCATGGATATTCGAGCTGGTCAATGGCGGAACGACGCACCATCAACGTCAAAAGGCCAACAAAACAATGGGAAAGCAAGGCATTCAAAACCCGCCCGGTCGGCACCGACCAATTTATCCAATCTCGCTCGGTATTCTTCCTTTCATTCACAAAATAGAAATTACCGGAGACAATCCCGACTTCAGGGTCATCAAACAATGGAATCTGCTTCTCCAGTTTTTCCGGTTTCCACCAGTCATCCACATCGAGAAAGGAGATAAATTCCCCTTGAGCCTGTTCTAACGCATAATTCCGTGCTTCATAAAGCATGGTATGCCGCGGGGCATAAAAGTACTTGAATCGCGGCTCGCAGTAGCTCTTCAGGATTTCCGCGCTACCATCCGTAGATTGATTGTCCCAGAAGATCAGTTCCCAATTCCGGTAGGTCTGCGCAACCACGCTTTCCAGGGCCTCGCGCAAATACCTCTCACCATTATAACAGTTCATAAGGATGCTGATAAGGGGCTGATCAGATTGCACTGTTTTCATTCCTGTAGTATTCGATTGTTTTTGCCAGGCCTTCCTCAAGCGATACTTTCGGGGCCCAGCCAGTTAGCTTACGGACCAGTTTGGTGTCAGCCCAAAGCGCCATGTTTTCACCCAGCCGGTATGGGATACTGCCAAATTCCGGTTGTCCACGTCCGACGATAGAGCAAACCCGTTCAATCACACTTCGGATGGTCACCGGAATTCCCGTTGCCAGATTCACCACCTGGCCGCAGATTTCCGGTATATCAAAGGCACTAAATACGCCTTCGACAATATCATCCACATACGTGAAATCTCTGAGCTG
>CAZBGF010000520.1:0-1541 GCA_964491255.1 uncultured Verrucomicrobiota bacterium | reverse complement strand
TAAAAAGGGATAGGAGTCAAGTCTCGACAATCGACAATTAAGGATTGGGTTCGGGGTCGACTAATTACTATTTCGATTCTAGTGAAAAACCATCGGAACACGCTAAAGCGTGAACTCCAAACAATGTATAGCCTCAAATTTCCGTTGTCCTGCATAGCAGGATAAACTCGGAGCTTGCCCGGCAACAGTGATTGCGGATACCGGGTGTAAGATTGTAAAGTGAAGGAGATGGTTAGAAAATGCAAATTGAGAAAAACTGGAAATATTACACGGGAATAACTCTTTTTATATACAGCTTTATCCCGTATCTCGTGGCGGCCACATTCCTATTTCTACATATCCCGACAGCAAAACTGCTGGTAATACTGGGGATATTCATTGCGTCAGCAGAAATATCATTTCTGGTAAGCGCCGCACTCCTCGGCAAAGTAATTATTGAAGCCATAAAATCCAAGCTACGGAATATTTTTAAACGTCGGCCGGAAATACAGCCCGTTCCGATAGGTAAGGTTCGACACTACACGGGAATAGTCTTTCTTCTTTTAAGTTTTCTGCCATATTTCATAGCAGAATTCCTTATTTTAACTGGATACTTACAAACGGAAAAAGAACACATGAACCTTTTATTGGTTATGCTCTCGGGAGATGCAATCTTTATCATAAGCCTGTTTATGCTGGGTGCTGAGTTTTGGGAACGCCTGAAAAGGCTTTTTGAATGGCGACAGGCACCTACTCCCGAAATTCCTGACATAGAGACTTCTGGAACCGTTGAAAAAGTGTAATGATTTGTTCTTAATGTGGGAGCCGCTCCGACTGTGGGCGGATACACCCGCCTTCGGCGTGGCAGCGATTCCCAAACCTTTTTCATCGCGACACTCAGGTCGATCTCACATTGAAAACTATTTTCGAATAAACTTCAGCTATTTTACAGAACTCTGTATTTCAGGGGGTGACGCTTTCTTCCCCTGTCCGAGAACATACTTCCCGTGTTGCCCCGCTTTCATGCGCGCGGATAATTTCCATTACCCCCTTTGCCGTCCGGCCGGACCTCACTAATTGAGCCATGATTCGCATGAATGGGTCCAGATGTTGAAAGATCTTCTTATAGCCGCGGCACAGATAGTTCAACCCAGGCTCTCCATCCGGTGTTCTGATAAATCGGTTCTTTGGACATTCTCCATGGCAGGCGATTAACACTTCGCATTTCCTGCAATAGGATGGCAGGGAATCATACTTGGCTTCACCGAACATCCTTTGCCTCTCAGAATTGAGCAATTCCACCAAGGGTGTTTGGAGTATATTACCCAGCAGAAAATCCGGATACACGAAGTGGTCACAGGCGTAAAGATCACCGTTGTGCTCCAGGGCGGCGGCATGGCCGCAGGTTTTAGAATAATAACAGAAGCCCGGTTCGGAACCAAGAAAATTGCCCAGCGTCGCGTCGAAAAGCTGAACAAACTCCTTGCCGACGTCGTTACGCACCCATTCGTCGAAAATGGTTATGCAGAAATCGGCAAATGTGTCCGGCCTGACGCTGTACG
>CAZBGF010000519.1:0-1550 GCA_964491255.1 uncultured Verrucomicrobiota bacterium | reverse complement strand
CTGCCCGAGCCGGAGCTCAGGCCGGCCAGGGTGGGACCGCCCTGCGGCCAGGGAATTAATCCTCTGGATCTATAGGACCCAACGGATCTGAGGACAAAATGTTACAGAATATTCTGTTCATTCTTTTATGAGAAGGTCTGTCAAGATTTTAAGTATGCTTGGTTAGACTTTGTACCTGAATAGACACAAGCCTGAAGTCCAGTGTCTAAATTAAACTCATGCTTGTCAATGATTGATAAATGACTATACTGTTTTGCAATGAAAAATAACGAAGAAATTACAGCTGAAACAACCGTTTTTGACCAATCAAAGGCGACAATAGTTACAGCTGAAACAACCGTTTTGGACCAATCAAAGACGGCAACAGTTGAAACTGAAATATTAACAACCATTGAGCCGTCAAAACCGGTTGATCGTGAGTTTAATGATCTTGTTATCCGTTACAATAGGCTTGTGCAGAGCCGCAATATTTCCCACCCTGTTGATTACCACTTTGTTAAGGAACTCGGTCATGGTTGCCAGGGGATTGTGTTTCTGGTTACCCGTTCTGGCGCTCGCGGCTGTTTGACTCATCACGCTATTAAGCTGCTTACCCCTGAAATTTATTCCAGCGCGTCTATGTACTGGACGGATATGGGACGCATCGCCAGGCAGGTCTCACTGCTTCAATCAGTTAATAACAGTAATCTGGTTTCCAGAGATTTTTACGAAGAATGTGACGGCGTCGGTTATTCGCTCATGCAGGTTATTGACGGCGTTGATCTGCGTGTTTTGCTGGATAACAGGTACCTGGAAATTGCTCGCTCCCGCAGTACAAAAAGCGAATGGAAGCATTTTACAAATGTCGTTTTTCGCGTCGAAGACAATCGCATCAGTTTACAAACCGGAATGACGCTGTATATCATACGCAATGTTTTGCGTGGTCTTTCTGCTTTACACGATAATGGCTTTATTCATGGTGACATTAAGCCAACAAATATTATGATTGATATTCAGGGCACTGTAAAACTCGTTGATTTTGGACGCGCGGCCCGGATCGGCGAGCACGTGAATATTCTGCTTGGTAGTCCTCTCTATATGGCTCCTGAAATCCATCTCCGTGAACCCGGGTTTATTCAATCCGATATTTTCAGTACGGGCCTTGTGACTCTTGAAATGCTTAACGGTAGGTCCATGTCGGAAATGTCATCGAAGCAAAAATCGCTTATGGATTTCAAAACTTCGATTACAAAACATCTAAACGATTATTTACCTTTGCACGTATCCGGACACACGGAATTGCGGCGTGTATTAAATCAATTCCTGGCTCCTGACATAAGGAGCCGGTTTACTACCGCGAGAAAAGCATCGGAATCAGGTCGGCTGAGCCTCAGCGCTGTTCGCCAGCGTCTGGGTACATTTGAACGTGAGACTGAGTATGAACGAGAGCTTGAAGCCTACCTGAAAAAGCTTGCGGATCCTCAAACCGGAAAGTTAAACCCGCACTTCGGTTCCGATAATATCACGGCTGTAATTCTCACATAATTGCGGAATGTGGCAATCCGGGTTCC
>CAZBGF010000518.1:0-1551 GCA_964491255.1 uncultured Verrucomicrobiota bacterium | reverse complement strand
CTGCATCGAGGACAATTGGAAATATGTTGCTCAAGGCGAAGATGTTTTTTCAGCGGCAATTCTCCCGAGTGCATCAATAATATCCAGCGTTCTGTTTGTTGACAGTTCATTATGACATGCTCCATTCCTGACATTCATCTCTCAGCGCGATTCGTAGTTTTTCCAGCGCATACTGCATTCTTGCCAGCGCCGTATTAATGGAAACACGCTGAATACCTGCAATTTCCTTAAATGACAAACTTCCCTCCATGCGCATTAAAAAAACTTCCTTCTGCTCAAGCGGCAGAAGAGCCACAGCCCTGGCAATCTTCCTGCCGATTTCCTTATGCTCAACCAGTGTCGCCGGTGATAATTTATCTGCCGGAATCTTGTCCTTCAGGGATAACCCGGCATCATTTACTTTATCCAGGCTTACCAAGGATTTCCGGATCCGGAACCGATCGATAATAAAATTGCGCGCGATCCGAAACATCCAACTCAAAAACTTATCATTTTTATATTTGTCAAGATTCCTGATCACGCGAAACCAGACCTCCTGGAAAATTTCTTCCGCTTCCTCCTGGCTGTCTATCATATTTAGAATAAACTTGAACAGAGGCCTCCGGTATTGATTTACCAGCTGTTCTAATGCCTGCACGTTTCCGTTCAGGTATTGAACAATCAAATCAGCATCCTTGTTTTCCGTCAAATTCAACATGTATCCTTAATCATTAAACGATAAAACGCTTCATTTATTGTATTGTTTCAATCCGTAAAACGCGTGCTGGCTCCACATCAAAAGCGCTGATCCGCACCACTCCCAAGTCCTGATCATGTCCATCATAAGCCTTTTCACGAACAATTCAATTGTCGTTGACGGCGAAACTATTACGATTAAAATCCCAAGCATCAGCATATTCAACAGATAGATAACTGTATATGAAAAAACGCGGCCATAAATCTGGATATCACTTTGAGTGTCTGAAAGCGCGAGCAACGTGAAAGAAAAATGAAATCCCATAGTTAATCCAACCAATCCGAGCCAGAGAAAATACCAGTCGCGAACATCAACAAACATTGAAAGCAGATAGTACAACAGAACGACCATAATGGTATATAAGGGAAAGAAATAAGGCGCCAGTGCCGTGAGAAAATTATACGCGGACAGTCTGACATACCCGCCTTTCTTTGACACTTGAATTTCAGAAACATGTGCTCCCATGGCCGTTCCCCATAACGCATGGGTTAACTCATGCGCCAAAACATATGTTCGCATGGGCTTTGGCAGAAGGCACAAAAGCATAATCCAGAACACAACGCCAGCTATCACTGATAGAACCGGCATGGATATTATTTGCTGTGCGGATGTTCCCCATGAACCGATTAGAAAAAAAACCGTTCTTGATATGGCCACACAACAGGGGAACAGCAGCAATCCGATAATCGCCCGCATTACGCGCATAGTGCACTCTTCTTTCGCATTATCATTCATCCAACAATAGTAACTGCTCAGGTATTCAGAATTCAGGAGTCAGCCTGCCCGCCTGCCCGCCTGCCCGAGACGACTCGGGT
>CAZBGF010000517.1:0-1584 GCA_964491255.1 uncultured Verrucomicrobiota bacterium | reverse complement strand
GTGGAAACTCTGATTGCGCTGGGCGCGCGGTCAACCGGCATTCAGGGGCCCAATATTTTACGGGCAAAAAAAATCGTGTCCATTGATGATAACACAAATCAGCCGGTCGACCTTGGGTATGTCGGTCACATCACGAGTGTGGACACGACTCCGATTACAGCCTGCCTGGATGCCGGAATACTGCCTGTGATCACCCCGCTTGGCCGCGACACAAAAGGGCAGCTTTACAACATTAATGCCGATGAAGCCGCGCAGGCCATTGCCAAGGCGCTTCATGCGCGTAAGCTGGTTTTTCTATCGGATGTTCCGGGATTATTGAAAGACCCGGATGATCCCGAATCCATTATCTTCACTTTGAAACATAACGATGTTGAAAAATTGATCAAAAGCGGTATTATTACCGGTGGCATGGTGCCGAAAATTCATGGCGCAGTAAACGCTTTAAAAGCGGGAGTCAGAAAAATTCATATTATTGACGGACGCCTGCCGCATTCATTATTATTAGAAATATTTACGAAAAAAGGAATTGGAACGGAGATTATTCATAATGACTAAAAACGAAGATATTATTCAAAAGTTTGATCAAGCAGTTATTCCTACATACACTCGTCAAGATATTGTTCTCGTCAAAGGAAAGGGGACAAAAGTATGGGATGCCGATGGCAAGGTTTACCTTGATTTTCTGACTGGTATTTCCGTATGCAATGTTGGACATTGCCATCCTGCCGTTGTCGAAGCCATTCAGAAACAGGCAGAGCAGCTGATTCATGTTTCCAATCTGTATTATAATGAAAACCAGGGCCGGTTAGCCGAAATTCTTGCGGAACTTTCGATGCATGGTAAATGTTTCTTCTGCAATTCCGGAGCCGAAGCCAATGAAGCGCTCATAAAACTTGCCCGTCTATGGGGGCACGATCAGAACCGGCATGAAATCATCACCATGCGAAATTCATTCCATGGCCGAACGCTTGCAACCATTGCAGCCACGGGTCAACCTAAGGTACAAAAGAGTTTTGACCCTTTACCAACCGGTTTTGTATTTGCTGATTTCAATGATATTGACTCCGTAAAAGCTGTTATCACGGATAATACAGCGGCTATCCTCATTGAAGCGATCCAGGGCGAGGGCGGCATTATTCCGGCACAGCCTGACTTTATGAAAAAACTTCGAGCGCTTTGTGATGAACATGGCATTCTACTGCTTTGCGATGAAGTACAATGCGGGATGGGACGCACCGGACACTGGTTCGGTTTCCAAAATTACGATATTGAACCAGATGCTTTTTCTATGGCAAAAGCGCTTGGAAACGGCTACCCGATTGGCGCCTTGATAACAAACCCCGAATGCGCCGATATTCTTCAGCCAGGAAAACATGGCTCCACATTCGGCGGCTCTCCTTTAGCGTGTGCCGCAGCGCTGGCCACGATTCAGGTCATCCAGGATGAAAACCTTCTTCAAAAAGCCTTAACACAGGGTGAACGCTTTAAGCACGACCTGCAGACTCTGAAAGATAAATACGAACATTTAATTGATGTCCGCGGCATGGGGCTCATGTTAGGTTTAGTGCTTGATCAACCAGCTAA
>CAZBGF010000516.1:0-1618 GCA_964491255.1 uncultured Verrucomicrobiota bacterium | reverse complement strand
GTGTACGTTTGTATGCATGATGACGGGCCAGGAAATTGTGATTGATTTGAATAGGTAGTCTGTTTAACCACGGATTACGCGGATGGGCTCGGATATCCGACACCCCGAACGTTCGGGACGCTCCTGCTATGTTATTCCACCATTTCGTATACAGGAAAGGAAAGGTAAATAAAGATGAGTGATATTCCAGCGATTGATGGCGGAGAAAAGGTGAGGACCGGACCCTGGCCGGAAAGAGGGATTTACGGAAAAGAGGAAAAAGAAGCGTTAAATGTTTTACTTGATGAGGCCATAGCTTCCGGCAAAGCTCCGGGATACGGCGGCCCTGAAGAGGATGCCTATTGTAAAGAATTCGCGGAAATGATGGGCGGAGGATACGCCAATGGCGTCAATTCCGGAACAAACGCCGTTTATGTGGCGCTGAGATCATTGGACCTTCCTCCATTTTCTGAAGTCGCGGTGGGGTGCATCACTGATGCCGGCGGGATAATGCCAATACCGCTTTTGAATTGTATCCCTGTCCCCGTGGATACCGCTCCGGGGTCTTTTTCTCCCGGGCCGGAACAGGTGGAAGCGGCAATGACTCCTCGAACGAGCGCAATTCTTATTGCTCACATTTTCGGAGAACCAGCTGATATCGAAGGAATAATTGAAGTTGCCGACAAACATGGAGTCCCTGTTGTTGAAGATTGCGCCCAAGCCCATTATACAAAATTGAACGGAAAAATGCTTGGAACTTTCGGAAAAGTGTCAGCTTTTTCCACAATGTTCGGTAAGCTCCACTGCACTGGAGGACAGGGTGGACTTGTATTTACGAAGGACGAGGAAGTCTATAAAATGATCAAACGTTCCTCTGACCGTGGTAAACCGTTCGGACTTCCAGCCGGGACCTCAAACCAATTTGCTTCTCTAAACATGAACATGGATGAAATTTCAGCCTGTATAGGCAGAATCCAGTTGAAAAAGCTTCCCGGCTTCGTCAAACACAGACAGAAAATTTACGCGGCCGTAAAGGAAGGCATCAGTGACCTGAAAGCTGTTTTTATTCCAGATCCGATTCCGGGCGCAGAATCAAGCTATTGGAGAATTCGAGTCGGATTTCGTCCGGAAAAAGCGAATTGCGACAAGAAAACTTTTTATAATGCGCTGGTCGCGGAAGGCTTAACCAACTTGGAGCCTAGTTGTATCGCAAGTCAGCATTTGGCGGATTGGTTTGTTAACAAGAAAGCGTTCGGTAATAGTCAGTTCCCCTGGAACAGTTCGGACTACAAAGGAGATCATAATAAGACCTATTCCTGCCCCAATGCCATAAAAAGCACTGAGACATATTTTAAACTGTTTATCAATGAAGCCTGGACGGATGAAGATATTTGTGACGCGGTCAAAATATTCAGGAAAGTTGACAAATGTTTATCATTAGCCTGACCGTAACTGCTCAGGTAGGCACAAAGGCACAGCCTACCCGCCTGCCCGAGACGACTCGGAGTCGGCCAGGGAGTGACAAAAGCACAAAGTGAAGAAATCTCAAGAAAAATTAGCTTTTTATCAGCATGAAGCGTCTCAAAAAACGATGGCATGGTTTACATGAAGAAGTTTAAAGTTTAAAGTTATAAGTTAA
>CAZBGF010000515.1:0-1626 GCA_964491255.1 uncultured Verrucomicrobiota bacterium | reverse complement strand
CTTCTGGCGTATGGTGTGGTACTGGGAATCGTAATTGGAATGTGGAACGCGGAATACGGAACTCGGAACTCCGCGCTCCGAGTTCCATTGGTAAAGCTAGCCCTGGTCCTGATCCCTCTTATTCTGGGAATTCTGTTCTTAAAGACATATGGAACCACGTATGGCCATTTTCTTGAATTGCTTTGGGCCAAGTTAAGATTTTTGAATCAAAAACCGCTTGATCCGGCACTGCTGACTTTTTCTCAACGAATTTTATGGACACGCCCGCTGAATTCTGTCAATATACATTTAATAGGTATTTTATTCCCTGTCATGATGCCTCTGTTTTTTTTGACTTTACTTGTACTCTTATTCAATAGACAATGGCGGTCTGACCCTGAGATAATCCAGCTTCTTTTTTATAGTGGTGTTTCGTTGCCGGCCTTTATTTTGTTCATGAAGTTTCATGTTTTTTTTGTCGTTTTCGCCGCGGCGCTATTAGGATGGATAGGTTTTTGGACCGTATCCAAACGAAGCTTCATTCGATGGATTGTATTAAGCTTTCTCCTGTGCGGCGTGGGCGCTGAAGCCGCTCATGTGTTATATCGTCCAGCCAGATGGGGGCGTGGGCTATACTATTTTCGGCAGCAGCAGGAATTGGTGCGCTGGATGAAGAATAACACACAGGGTGAAACTGTTCTGGCGAACTTCGGCTTGAGCGCATCTCTGCTTACTTATGGGGATTGTCCGATTATATTGCACCCGAAGTTTGAATCGCAGGAAATCAGGAATCGTGTCAGGGAATACGGTGAAGCACTATTTAATTCGAATGAGTCGGAATTTCGGATGTGGGCGGATAAATACGGAGCAAGTTACTATGTGTATGCGAGGGGGGAATTTTCTGATGTGCATCCGGAATGGCAAATGCGGTATTTCGTAGATACATTGCACCCGCCTCCTGATGCTGCCGCGCGTCTGTTTGAATGGAAGCCGCAGGAAGTTCGTTTTTTTACCTATCTTTGGGGAAATTCAAAATATCGTGTGTTCAGGATTGTTAGACAGTCTGATGAACGGCTGGCAAAACGATGGGCCGATGATGCACAAGCCGAATTTTCAAGAGGTTGTCTGGATGACGCAGAAAGCAAGGCTACGCTTTCACTCATGTATAATCCTTATAATGAACAAGCGATGAAAACACTGCTTCATATCCGCTCTCTAAAAGATCAGGGAATCAAGTCAGTGGTCAGTGGTCAGTAGTCAGTGGCCCGTTGTTAAGGAAAAGGATCTGATTGTCAAAATACATATAGAAGACAAAAGAGTTTTGACAGAATTAACAAAATGGACAAAATAATATGGGAGAAAAGTAAAGAAAATTCTGTTTATTCTGTTCATTCTGTCAAAATTCTTAAAAACTTTGCGATCTTTGCGGCCTTCTGTGAAAAAAACCTTAATGATTTTCAGCATTCTCATATCTCAAAGGTTTTTCGGATTGGGTCTAGTTACAAAGAATCTTCGTCTTTTCGTGCAATTTGTGTGTTTCGTGGGCAAAACCCGAACTTTCTGGTCTAGTAAGCTCATCATTGCAAGAAGTGGTTTTGAGAATCTGAGAGGTAACTGCACTGCATTCTGAATTCTGTTGGAAAGAAA
>CAZBGF010000514.1:0-1630 GCA_964491255.1 uncultured Verrucomicrobiota bacterium | reverse complement strand
TGACGGCATAGTGTTGATTCATGGTTGCTCAGAACTTCAAGCATGTTGTCATGATTAATTTTCCCCCGATATTGCTGTAGATAATGCTCAAGCCCTTTTTGCCGCAGTACTGACCCGGAGTTTTCATCTCCCGTCATCTGCGGAGAAAGAAAATGGTTGGTATGGCAGTAACAATCTTCAGCCGTTTCCAGTATGTGATATTGCCCGGGAATTGTTTCTATGCCGACGAAAGACCCGGTCTTGTCTACTATAGTATAATTCATTGGGCAGGTGCGCTTTGCCTTGGTAACAGCGTCGATCGCCTGTTGCATGGTTTCGGCGAGAAGAGCTTTGCGCTGTATAAAAAGATATGGCACTCCTTCGGATACGGCTTTTCCAGGCAGTGAGTTGCATACTACCATTCGGTCAGCGGTAGCTCCGCATTCGGGAATTGCACCGGCAAAACAAATGCTTGCCGATGCCGGCCTTCTTTCCGGAAATGCCCGGAGGATTATCACGGAGAGAGTTAGATTGTCCATCGACATATCGTCGTTCCAGCCGACCAGGGTATGACCTTCCGCATGACCTATTCCTGTAGCCATTACAGTGGAGCAGCTTGAGCACATCGGGCTGCCTGGCGGTCCGTATTCCACGAAAAACTGCATAGCGAATATTTCACGGAAATCATACCCGCTTCCTGCCGCGATTCCCCGGCACTCCTCCACCAGTTCAGGGGAATACTTCATTGACAACGGCAAAAGAGCTTCAGCATGGCTTATCAGGTCAAGTTCAACTCCTTTGATCCGGCGTTTTGTGGTTTTTCCAAAGCAGTATTCGAACATCCGGTCGACATGTGCTTTGGCCTTTTCCCCATGCTGTTTCCCCATTTCAAAAGGAGAGCCGCTGACTTCGATAACCGGGTACGGGTTCGTGATGTTGAGTTCTTTCCAGAGAGTGTTTTTTTTCATTGTTTCGCTTTTTCCTTCCGTTGTCTCCATTCTTTTTGAAGAATGCTCATCATAATCGTATCATGCCGTTTGCCGGCGTAATATTTATCCTGTCTTTTAACACCTTCCTTTATAAAGCCGGCCTTTTCATACGCTCTGACTCCGCCCGGATTAAAGTCGTGGACGATCAGCCATACCTTATTCATATTCAAAATATCGAAAGCGTAGGACACTGTCAGTTCAGTTGCTTCCGTGCCCAGGCCCTTGCGCCAATAGTCCTTTTCTCCTATTAACACGGCGAACATACAGTGACTGTCGACATAATTTATATTCGACAACTGCGTGTAGCCTATCAGCTGATCGTTTTCTTTTACAACGATTCCCAGTCGTACTGACCCACGGTTCTTGTATAAGTTCTTAATTAAATCTTCGGCAATCTCGTAATTGATTGGCATGGGAGTGTCAAAAGTTTTTTTTACTTCGATGTCGTTCATCCATTTTTCATACAGCTTCGCGTCTTCGACTTCCAGCGGCCTCAGATAAATTTTTTCACCTGTTAAAAATATGTTTTTCATTTATTATCCTTCCTTGTTTGTGTATTAACCGCGGATTACGCGGATTTTCGCTGATAAAGATCAGAAATTTCTCAAATAATTGATAGTAAAATGATAAATATAAAACACATTTATTCTTTTTTCTCTTTT
>CAZBGF010000513.1:0-1645 GCA_964491255.1 uncultured Verrucomicrobiota bacterium | reverse complement strand
AAGATAATAGGACGCAGATGTTCGCAGATAAAAAAGCATTTTTAAAATCTGCGTTAATCTGCGTCCAAAAAAAATACAAATCCCTATGAGTTCAAGTTGCGTGAGGGTAAATCGGGTTAACGTATACAAAGGAGTCTGATTTGTCCAAAAACACACTGGCTGAATCACTTTCCCGTCTTTACAATCTCCACGCCTTTGGCATCAAGTTCGGACTGGACATGGAACGCGCACTTCTGCAACGACTTGGAAACCCGGATCGGAACCTTAACGCAATTCATGTGGCAGGCACTAATGGAAAAGGATCTGTCTGTGCTATGCTGGAGTCGATTCTCCGAGCCGCCGGCCTTAAAACAGGACTTTACACATCTCCACATCTGATTCGGTTCAACGAACGCATCCGCGTGAACGGATCGTGCATTACGGATAATGAACTGAGTGACTTAATTCAGAAAATTGATTCCATAGTTCAAGCTGTTATTCGCGAACCAGACAGCCGTGAAATCACATTCTTTGAATTCGCTACAGCAATGGCTTTCGAATATTTCAAGCGCAAAAAAGTGGATATTGCAATCATAGAGACTGGAATGGGTGGCCGCCTTGATGCAACCAACATAGTCAGTCCGCAGCTGTCCGTGATCACTGGTATCAGCCTGGATCATACAGCATACCTGGGAAAAAATATTGAAAGCATCACCTGTGAGAAATGCGGCATTATCAAACCCGGCATACCTGTTGTCATCGGGGCGCTTCCGGACAAAGCACTCCAGAAAGTCATCCACACAGCTCGCGAACAGCGCGCGCGCCTGATTCGCGCGGACCAAACTATCAGCATTCAACGAAAGGGCCAGAACCTGGACGGCCAGAAAATCATTATCGAATCCGGCGCTAATTCATATGGCAAATTGACGCTTCCCCTCCTTGGACGTAAAGCACTTGAGAATTCAGCAATCGCGACTGCCGCGGTAGAAGAACTTGCAGACATCATGTCTCTGGAAATCCAGCCGCTCATGATTAAAAAAGGCCTGGAAAGCGTTCGATGGCCAGCGCGATTTCATATCCTGTCCAGAAAACCTTTGGTTATTGTGGATGGCGCCCATAATCCGGAAGGTGGAGAAGAAGTCGCTAAAACGATTAATGAACTGTTGAATGGAATCCCATTAGGACTGATACTTGGCATGGCTTCGGATAAGGACATCAACGGGTTTACTCGTCCTTTTACCAGGCTTGTTAAACAATGCTGGGCAGTGCCGTTGAATCATAAAAGGAGCCTTCCGACAATGAAAATTGCGGCAAGAGCAAAAACTCTGGGATGGACGGTTTCCGAATCGTCTGTGCAGAGTGCTCTTGAACAGGCATATGCCTGGGCAAGAGCCAATGCCGGCGCAGTATGTATCACCGGCTCGCTATTTCTCGCAGGCGAAGTGCTTGAACTGAAAGAGCGTGAATCGTTGTTCGTGAAGCGCCCGCCTGCAGCTATATGCGCAGCATTTCGGGCAGGTGAAGCGCCAAACGAGATACGAGCAATGCGAGTAATAAGGTCATTTCTCTTGAGGTTTTTTCACTTTGCGCCTTTGGTACTTTGTGCCTTTATGGGTAGGTTGTAAAGTTAAATGCCGCATGTAGTGGTCCTGTTTCATATTACGCC
>CAZBGF010000512.1:0-1650 GCA_964491255.1 uncultured Verrucomicrobiota bacterium | reverse complement strand
CCAATTATTCCACCGATGCTGGCAAAAGTATCAGGACCAAAATAATTGCCGACCATAACCGATAATATTACCAACAAGCTTCCGAAGCAAAATCCGAAAACTGGCGCTATAAGCATTAGCCAGGCGATGCTTACCGCACTCCAAATGCCAAGAAATGCAAAAAACAAAAATAGCATCGCGGCAAAAATGATCCAGCGTGGTTCTATGCGATCACCAACCCAGCCGATGGAAAATCGCGCTATACCGCTGGCAAAGATAAGAGAGCCAAGAATTGATGCGGCCTGCATCTGACTATATCCTTTATCCGTAAAATGTAGCACGCCATGGGTAATCACCAAGCCGATGGACATCGAATAGCTTACGCCTACTATAACGATAAACCATATGACCCGGTTTCTTAAAACTTCACCCACTTTCCAATTATCTGTGGTCCGGTAGGTTTGGGCATACCTTTTTGGGGCGTTATTGCCGTTAACTGTTTCCTCCGGGTCTATGCCATCCGGGTACTGACCCATATCGGCCGGTTTATTTTTTAGCCAAAAAGAAACCACCATCGCGAAAACACTGAAGATGGATGCGGTCAGCCAGGCAATTCTCCATGATTGAACAACATTCATCATAAATGTGAAAAGAGGTTGGGCAATGAATCCCCCACCGCCCCTGCGGACATGACAATACCGAGAACCGTAGCGCGTTTAACATTAAACCATTGCATGACGGTTGCCTGAACCGGCAAGAGGCCGGTAAATCCATTGCCGACAGCAATAAAGGTGCCCCATACCAAAGTCCATTGCCAAATTTCTTTTACCATGGTTCCAAGTAACATCAGACCGGTGATCATAAATATCAGCCCGAAATTGATCGTTTTTCTTGCCCCGAATTTGTTTATGGATATCGCAATGATGGGTGCTAAAAGGCCTGATAGGATTACATTGAGGCTGTATGCGATTGAGGCTTCCCCGCGGCCCCAGTTCATGTCATTGATCATCACCGGGAAAATGACCGCATAGCCGAAATTAACAACTCCCATAAGTGAAAATATGGCAAAAAGAATTCCAGTATTAGTCCATCCGTAAAAAGGGCGATTTGAGGGAATAGATTTAATCATAGTAAATTCCTTAGAGTTTAAGGTTAGACTGTCTTACATCTTAAATTCAGAGTTTAACACTAGATATGCAATAACTCACTCGGATCAGGTTCTATAAAATCTTTCTTTACCCGTTTAAATAGCGTTTCTGCAAGTTTGCGGGGTTGTCCAGGAGGGGTTATAGCCTTGGCCTGAATCAAAAGATGCCATTTCCGGATGGACACTAAATATTTTCATTCACAGCGCAGGCCATGCCGGGATCTTCACTCGGCATGAAACACTGCATGCAGCCCGTACATTCGACAATCTCTTCAGACCTGCCCTCAATAGTCTTCGTGACAAGCTCGGGGTCGGCGATCAAACCACGGCCAATGGCCACCATATCGGCCAACTCTTCTTGAAGTGCGTTTTCCACCTGTTCAAGTTTGAGCACCCCTCCCACGGCTATGACTGGAATATTCATATCTTTCTTAATTCTCCTGGCCAGCTTGATGAGGTCTCCCTTTTCCGCTGCCTGAATCATTTTGGGACATGAATCGACTCCGCCGCCTGATACATGTATG
>CAZBGF010000511.1:0-1658 GCA_964491255.1 uncultured Verrucomicrobiota bacterium | reverse complement strand
GGGCATGGAACGCTTTCTTTTATATCTGCGGCATTTTAAGTTACACTTCTCGCAAAATGTGTGTCCGTGGTGTTGACATATCGGAAGAAAGTGGTAATTTATTACAGTTTTTTTGAAACCATAGAGAATCAGGTAAAAAGATAGAATTGCCCATTAAAAATCCGGCGATGGTCATGCAGAAAATTAAATTCCGGATAAAAATGGTGTGACGGGAAATCCCGTCACGGATTCAGGACATAGCGATCAGCTAAGGATCTATAAATACAGAACCCTGAAAGGAATTGTGATGGCGACTAAGATTAAAATCGGTGTGATAGGGAGTGGCGGACGGATTTTGAAAGGAGTCCTGAGAATGCTTTTTCAGGCAACTGATCAGGCCGAGGTAGTCGCGCTGTTTGACCCAAGCACAGACTCTATTCGCGCGGCTAAAGAAATGTATAATCCGAACGCGAAAGTATATGATGACTATAAGGAATTGGTTCGCAATCCCGAGTTGGACTGGATTCTGATCGGTTCATTGAATTGTTTTCATGCTGAACAAGCAATTGCAGCTTTTAAAGCGGGGAAGCATGTCTATTGCGAGAAGCCCCTTGCAACGACTATGGAAGATTGTCTGGCCATGCGTGATGCATACAGAAAAAGTGGCCGGATGTTCTCATTCGGATTCACGCTTCGCTACTCACCTTTCTACAGGAAACTTAACGAACTCATCACATCAGGCGCAATCGGGCGGATCGTAAGCATGGAATTCAACGAAACCTTGCATTTCGGTCACGGCGCGATGATTGCCGTAGACTGGCGCAACAAAACAAGAAACTCGGGCGGTCATCTGCTCGAGAAATGTTGTCATGATGTAGACCTGGTTAACTGGATGGTCAACAGTCTTCCTGTGCGCGCCGCTTCTTTCGGCGGTAGGAACATTTTTGTATCCGACAATCAGCATCTTTACGAACGGCTTGTGAGGAATGTGCAGGAAGTCGAATCCCTCGGGAAGACACGAACGCAGTGGCTTTCTCTGCTCAAAGAGCGAAACCCGTTTACTTCTGATGGCGATATTGTGGACAATCAGGTTGTAATTTTTGAATATGCCAATGGCGCGCGAGCATCTTTTCATACCAATTGCAGTACCGCTATTCCTGAAAGGCGAATGTACATCTGCGGCACTGAAGGAACGATTCGCGCCAACTCACGCTCCAGCACGCTTGAGTGCTCCAGCACGAGTCTACGCAACGGCCTGGATGATTGTGAAGTTAAAAACGATTTTCTCATGAACGGGCAGGACATGCACGGACATGCCGGCGGCGACTTAATCCTCGGCAAGGAACTCGCCGCGGCGATGCTCCAGGGCAAGGCGTCAAGCGGCACGCTTGACGACGGACTCCGGTCAAGCATATCTATTTTTGGCGCTGACGAATCAATGAAAACCGGCAGAATGGTGGATATTCGGCCGTATTGGGAAAAGGCAGGTATTGCCCTGCCATCCGGGCCTGATTTATAATTGTACCGGAATTCAGGTTGTTGTATAGGAATTCAAAATTCTTGTTTATAGGAGATAAAAATGAATATGCAAAGTAGTAGTCCGAAGATTGGATTTATGAATGTCGCTGATCCGCGGCTGGGCCCGGATTTTATGGCGCGGATCAACAGGGAAGGAGCGG
>CAZBGF010000510.1:0-1664 GCA_964491255.1 uncultured Verrucomicrobiota bacterium | reverse complement strand
GTTGTAAATGCTTGCCCAAAGAAGTCCGGCGGCTGCCGGGCTAGGGAAACTTTAGGCACTTTAGCTCACTTTAGGCACTTTAGTCACTTTGTGCCTGAGTAGTAACTATCAACTTGATAAAAGGATAACAATATTCATGAAAATTCTTGTTACAGGAGCGGCGGGTTATATTGGTTCGATCCTTGTTCCGGAACTGCTCAAAGCCGGACATGATGTGATGTGTGTTGATAATTTCATGTACGGACAGACCTCGCTTCTAAACTGCTGTAATAACGAAAACTTCAGCATTGTTCGCGGCGATGTTCGTGACCGTGAACTGATGAAGAATCTATTATCCAAAGCAGACATCATTATTCCTCTTGCATGCCTGGTTGGAGCGCCGTTATGCGAGAACAAGCCCATACAAGCGCGTTCAATCAATCTTGATGCCGTGAAAATGCTTATGGACATGAGCAGTAAAAAACAGCGGATCATTTCCCCGACTACGAACAGCGGATATGGGATTGGCCAGAAAAACATACTTTGCACTGAAAAAACGCCGTTACGGCCTATATCTTTATACGGCAAACTGAAAGTTGAACTCGAAAAACATCTGCTTGATTCCGGTCACGCAATCTCTCTGCGGCTTGCTACTGTCTTCGGCATCAGCCCGCGTATGCGGCTGGACCTGCTTGTCAATGATTTTACATATCGGGCTGTTACAGACCATTGTGTTATATTGTTTGAAGCACATTTCAAACGCAATTACATTCATATACGAGATGTTGCACGTGCCTTCATGCATTCCATTGATAACTATGAGCTCATGAAAACTGAACCGTACAATGTTGGACTCAGCAATGCCAACCTGTCGAAAATGGAGCTGTGCCTTGAGATAAAGAAACAGGTGAAAGAGTTCACTATTATGAAAACATCTGTTGGCAAAGACCCTGACCAAAGAAATTACATTGTGAGCAACGAAAAGATTGAAAAAACCGGATTTAAGCCTCAGGTATCTTTGCGCAAAGGCATAGCAGAGCTGATTAAGGGCTATCAGATTCTGCGCCGGAATCAGTTCTCGAATATGTAACTAATCAGGTTGATTATATCCCATTCGAAAAACATTTTTTAACCACAGATTTCACGGCGCAGCATAGCCGCCACTTGCGGAGCGACGTGGCAACCAAAAGATGTTCTCGCGCCCGCCTGCAACGCTGCCCCGTACGTACGGGGCGGGTAGCACTGCGGGCAGGCAAAGACGCTAAGGAAAAAATGTAAGTATTCACTGAACCCCGTCAAGAATTCTGCCTCACGCCTGCGCGGCCGTAGCCGCTACGGCATGGCGAAGGCCCGCGCTCGCTCAAGAGCCCGTCTCCGAAGGGTCGGAGTCCGATGCTTCGGACAGAAACTCTTAGTTTTTTCAGGATTTTGTCTTTCAGGGGCTTTTCGAGTAGGTATTCTAATTAGACCCAATCCGAAAAGCCTTTTAACCGCGGATTGTCACGTCGCCTCCGGCTAAGCCGGACCGGGCAAGTGACCGCTTGCCTCGCGACGCGGCGGTTATTTATCTTTTGAAACTGCCTTACGCATAGTAATCTCCACACGATCCACCAGCAAAGGCGCGTGTGCTCTATCCCACTGCATATCCATCAGCTTCACAGAATTGCATCCAGGCTTAAGACCAT
>CAZBGF010000509.1:0-1664 GCA_964491255.1 uncultured Verrucomicrobiota bacterium | reverse complement strand
GCGGAATCCTAGCCGACGAAATGGGGCTGGGCAAAACACTGCAAACGCTCGTTTGGCTCCAACTTGAACGGACAAACAATGAAGCACAACGCAAGCCGGCCTTGATTGTATGCCCTACCAGTATTGTAGATAACTGGACAGCAGAAGCGGAAAAATTTGTGCCGCACATAAAGACACTTACATTAACAGGCCCTGATCGTAATGAACGATGGCAGAATATTCAAAGTTCGGACATGGCGGTAACTTCCTATGCAATTCTCCGTAAAGATATTGATCGCCTGGCTCAACACGAATTCTCGGTTGTTGTGCTCGATGAAGCGCAGCACATAAAAAACCGCTCAACGAGCAATGCTGTCTCGGCAAAACAGATAAAGGCGCATTCCAAACTCGTTCTTACCGGCACGCCTGTTGAAAACAGCGTTTCGGACTTATGGTCCATAATGGATTTCCTGATGCCCGGTTATCTGGGTTCGCATGATTCCTTTAAATCGAATTATGAAATACCGATCAACAACGGACACGAGGAAGCGGAGACTGCCCAGAGAAAGCTGAGGCGCAAACTGCATCCGTTTCTTATGAGAAGACTTAAGAAGCATGTCGCAAAAGATCTGCCGAAAAAAATCGAAAAGCTGTCATTATGTACCCTAACGAAAGACCAGCAGATGGTCTATAACGAACTCCTTCAACAATCGCAGCAGAAGATTTCGGGCATGGTCTCAAAGAAGGGTTATAACAAATCACGTATGGAAATCCTTGCGACACTAATGCGATTGCGGCAGGTGTGCTGTCATCTCGATCTTCTCAAACTCCCCAGTCTCAAGGCAAAATATCCATCAGCCAAACTGGACATGTTTTTCGAACTGATCGATGAAGCTATTGACGGTGGACACAGGATCCTTGTTTTCAGCCAATTCGTGTCCATGCTTACCATTCTGCGAAAGGAACTTGAAAAGAGCGAAACAGACTACTGTTATCTGGACGGCAAAACAAAGGACAGGATGCTGGAAGTGAAAAAGTTCAATACATGCAGGGATATTCCTTTATTCCTCATAAGTCTTAAAGCAGGCGGAACAGGTCTCAACCTCACAGGTGCGGATATGGTTATTCATTTTGATCCATGGTGGAACCCGGCAGTTGAAGATCAGGCAACCGACAGGGCTCATCGCATAGGTCAGAAGCGGACAGTTTACAGCATCAAACTTATAAGCAAGGGCACGGTTGAAGAAAAAGTCCTGGCAATGCAGAGAAAAAAGAAAGCTGTGATCAACGCAACCGTAGAGTCAGACGAAGAAATGGTTAAAAGTCTTTCGTGGGATGATGTCCAGAATTTGCTTGAGATGTAAAAATTGCGTTACAGGCGGTATTCGGCGCTACGCGGACAATGTCGGCGGAGCGGGGTCAGACCTTAGCTTAGCAGTTAGTGGGGATTCAGACTCAACCCCCCCAAATAAAAAACAAGAGATTTTCAGAAACTCATCTTGAGAACTGACTGAAAAAGAGATAAAATATCGGGGTAGATTTAAAATAATACGAAAACATAAATCCAAACACCGCAACAGAGAAAAAAAGGAAGTTATGTTATATGTTGATTCTGGTGAAAAACCATGGCGCCGGAAAAAACAACCTGAAGGTTGAACTCCAAACAACGGAAATTTGAGACGACA
>CAZBGF010000508.1:0-1665 GCA_964491255.1 uncultured Verrucomicrobiota bacterium | reverse complement strand
TGTGTAAACCGGACGCCCTGGCCGGCAATCGCGTCCATGTTCGGCGTCATCAGCACCGGATGGTCCTCAATCCCCAGGCAGTCGCCGCGATGTTGTTCGGTGAAAAGAAGCAGAAAGCTTGGTCTGTCATCCATTATATTCTCCTCCCATTATCATGCGGCTTTGCTTTGTGTTTACTGTTGTCTTTTTTTTACTGAAACTCATTTTTTCGTCTGTTTCCATTGCTGATAGTCATTTAACGACTCAAGAAGAGTCGGTGCCGGGATCGGCCCCTTCAGCAGCGGATCGTCAACGGATTCCATCCATTCCCACAATTGACCGTCAAGTTGAGACTGGGTGCCGGCATGTTCGGGGGAGCCGGAAAGGTTCTTTATCTCGTCAGGATCATTCCGAAGGTCGTACAACTCAAGTCGGGGCATTACGCGTCTATTCAGAACATCTTCATACCGGACCGGAAAGGTGTGATAGTCCGCCGAAACATCAAAATGGCGGATTAGCTTGAACTGCTGAGTGCGGACGCAGCGCGTCTGGGTCTTGTGATACATTCCATAGACTGCGTCGCGAAGCGGGGAGCCGTCGTTCTCTCGCAGGGCATGGGCAAAACTGCGGCCCTGTATGTTGCCAGGCACCGGTAAACCGATGATCTCCAGCACGGTGGGAAGATAATCCACGTTGCTGAGAAGCAGGTCACATTCTTTTCCCCCTGTCAGGCCGGTAGACGGACATCTTAAAACAAAGGCGATCGCAATTCCGGGATCATACAAAGTCCACTTGGCGCGCGGCAGTTCAACCCCGTGGTCAGTGGTAAAGACCATCAAAGTGTCGTCCTCACAACCGCTCTTCCGGAGCGCTTCTACGATCACCCCCACTGCTTCGTCAACCCTGCGGATGGCGCCCTGAAAATACGCGAGCTTTCCTTGCGAAACAGCGTCAGCAACCAGATAGGGTGGAATCTCAATACCCCGGCTGACATCGGGTTCGGTTCCATCGGCTTCGAACGGCGTATGGGTCTCGCGGAAGCCCACTTGCGCATAAAACGGCTTTCCGCCGGACGCCCTGTTTTTGAGAAAATCCGCCACGTTATCCGCGACATGGTTACACTGGCTGGAATTCTGGAAGATCTCTCCAAACTTGAGACGGTTCAACTCCTGACGCGCCACCTCATGCTGAATACCGAACAGGAAAGTGTCATAACCCGCTTCCCTCATGATTTGCGCCATATGCCGTTCTTCGTCATGCAGACGCCAGCCAAACCCGGGGAGGTCCAAAAGACCATGGCTTTGAGGGTAACGTCCGGTCAACATGGTACCACGGCTGGGAGAACAGATCGGAACCACTGTAAAATAGTTGCTGAGTCTTACCCCATCGCCAGCTAACGCATCAATGTTGGGGGTATTAAGGGTCTTGTGTCCGTAACATCCGAAGTGGCGTCCGGAATCGTGGGTCGTAATCTGGAGAACGTTAAATTTTCTGTTCACTGTATATATCCTTTTTATGTGTAGCGTCGCGCGTTTGGCGCCGCATGCCTTTGCCATATTGCCGCGGATGACCGCGAAATATGGTTGTTCTTCTGTTCTTATATGTAACAAACAATCAAATTGGTAACGCTCCAAGTATTAACCTTCATCGTCAATATGAGATAGCGCTATGTTGAGTGCGGCAGAA
>CAZBGF010000507.1:0-1669 GCA_964491255.1 uncultured Verrucomicrobiota bacterium | reverse complement strand
AGACCGGTGATATCAATGGGTTTTCCAGCATGTTCCGCAAGAGCGACTCCTTTCCATGGAGAATGGTCAATCAGGGCGAAACGCATTGATGATTTATTGGCAAATCTGATCCCCCTGATGATCGCTGGTGTTTTTCGAACCTGGATTTTTGTTCCGGCCGGCCATACCAGATAAACAGGACTCTCGGAGAAGAAATGGGGAATTCGTTCGAGTTGGACTCCGTTTCGTGAATAAATACGGGCTTTTTCCAATGTATTTGATTCATAGCAATCCGACACATCGGCGCGAAGTCCGTTCATTGTCCAGACCACATGCATGAGTTGGTCTGGAGAGATAAACTCCAGCATTTCAAGACCGTGTTCTGATGGGTATTTCCGCTTAAAAATTGTTCCCGCGATAAACCGGTTGACTGTTTGAAACGCGCAAAACGCCGTTCTTATACGAAAATTGGACACCTGGCCGTTGGTCCTGCCATAAAAAGTAACATGAGGAATCTCCGGAAATTCCGAAGTGCCGTCATCAATCAACCCTTCTCTCTGTCCGATCAGAGGTCCCCAAAAAACCCGGTTCATAGCGCCGGATGCGGCTGCCAGACAACAATACCGCGTGACATAATCCGCCTGCTTTTCTTCAACATCATCCAGGAGTCTGGCAATTCGCCTGAGACTCCAGGATGCCTGGCTGGAGATCGTGGTAGAGACTCCTGCCCATAGGGCAATATCATTTAAAAGCTGAGCCTTTCTGATCAAGTTAAACCGCACGATTCCTGCCATAAGCCGCCCCAGTATCTTGTGATCAAAAGCTTCCGGCTCAGTCGCGCGTTCAACAAACAGGTTATCAGTGTGCGTTACGGGTAGTATGCCGCAGTGTTTCATCTCACCCAGGATAGCGATATTGTATACAGGCTCAAAGTCGGTCACATTCGGACCTGCAAGACCAATATTGCGTTTATGAGCTTCTTCCCACGCGATCCGCCAGCTCAGGAGAAAGGATGGCAATGTATATCCAGACCATTTTTTACGATTACAGGTAGAACCGACTTCAATGATATCAGCTTGTGATCCATAAGCGTCCAGTATATCAGCCACAAAGGAGCGCCACCCTGCACGAACTTCCGGATTTGCAGTCATGGCTTTGACATCTTCACGCGACTGAACAAGGTGTATACAGACCCGGAATTGTTCGTCGAACAGGCGTTTCAAAAATCGTTCTGTGAAAGGTTCACGACTGGTTGTGATATCAACACGAACACAAAGAACGCCCAGCTCTTTCAGCCGGGTAACGATGAAGTCATCACACGCCTCATCCGGCGAGCTGGCAACGCATATACCAAAGAAGAAGGCCGATACATGAAACTCATTCCCTGGCACAGGACCGGATGCCGAGCGCCACCGACTGCCGGCAAAGTAGCCCAGATTGCGCGTGAAGGCGCGGACTGTGATGAGATGTTGTTTCCATGCGCATTTCATAAATATATACTATGACAATTAATCGTTGCATTTGGAAGCTAAAATTAGGGTCTGTGACGGGTAAACTTAAAACTTGTTATGCATTCAGCATGCATGATATTGTTGTGATGGCACCTGATTCCCAGATATTTTGCCTGGGCTATGAGGTGTCTGCCTTTTAGGGAGAAGGATGATGAAACGTAAGAAACGACCCCAACGGG
>CAZBGF010000506.1:0-1670 GCA_964491255.1 uncultured Verrucomicrobiota bacterium | reverse complement strand
TCGCGTGTTTCGTGGTTAATTCTTTTTTGGTTGCGGCTATGCTGCTCCAGGTAATTTATGGTTAAATTCTGTTCTTTGTGGTTTTGTGCGGGTAATAAAAAAAAGAAGAAATCAGTAAACTATTGGAGAATGACATATGTTATTGGTGAATGGCGAGGGATAAACCGGTGTGAAACAGGAAAGTAAAAATTATGCTTGATGACAGATACCGGCAGTTTCTGATAGATGACATCTGCAAGTTCGTGCGAATTCCAAGTCGAAGTTCAAGAACAGGCGGAGAAGAGGGGGTGTTTCAGTCTCTGGTTGAACAGGAAATGCGGCGTGCAGGAGCGCGTGTCCGAGTATTTGAGGCGGACCATATTCCGGAATTCCGCAGACATCCGCTTTGTTGTGGTCCAGAGCGAGACTACGCAGGACGGCCGACCGTGATCGGAGAGCTCGGTCCTGAAAATGAGCCCGCACTGTTGATACTGGCACACAGCGATACTGTTGAGGTGTTTGAGCCGAAGGAGTGGACGTTTAATCCTTTTCTCGGCGAGGTCAGAAATGGGAAAATACTTGGTCTTGGTTCCGGCGACGACAAATGGGGTACAGCGTCTATGCTGATTATCATGCGCGCGCTTCAGGAATCGGAGCGTAAGCTGAAGAAGAAACTCATATTTGCATCCACAATCGATGAGGAAAACGGGGTTGTTAACGGAACTCTTCTTTTGACTTTAGCGGGGATCAAGGCGGAAGCAGCCTTGTATCTGGACGGTTACCAGATGACCGCGTTCATTGGAAATATGGGTGGGTCGCATTTGTATCTCAGGCCTGGAGATAGTGTCAGTGATAAGCAGTTTGCTTCCAATGCCAGGATGCTGGAATCCGCGTGCCGGCAAATCAGCGAAAGAAGGTCGGCCATGTTTAACAGGCCTTTTTACACAGACAACGCAACAAGAAACGCTTCGGTTCTTCTTCATCGACGTGAGTGTGATAAAGCTGATCGTCATATGGTTATCCTGTTTTACACGTTGCCTGGCGAGAAGAGAGCTGATATCTGTGGCGAACTGGAAACGCTGGTCTCTGCTGCACTTGGGCAGGACTTCTCAAAATACGCAACCAGTTATCGGGAACCGTGGTTTGAGCCGGTATTGATTCGGGATGATTTGCCTCTCATATCATACCTTTCAGAAGCTCTGCTGGAAGAGACCGGGGAAAAATTGAAGGTGACGACTATCTCAAAACAGGACTCTTTTGTGCTGACGAAATACGCTGGAATACCCACTGTATCGTTTGGCCCTCGTGACAAGATCAGCGGCAGAGGTGCGTTTCATCAGCCGGACGAATGCATAAGTACTGATGAAGCATGGGATGGATGCAGAGTAGCCTACGGCGCGATATGCCGGTGGTTGGAGGATAGCACATGATGACAACAGGGGTGTATCTTGGCATTACGCTCAAACTGGTCTCAGAGCTTTTCGGACAGGCTTAAAACAGGTTAAAATGAAAATCATAGACGCACATGTTCATATAGGCACGGGTTTCAGGATGCGGCTTGATGTCGATGAGCTCCTCATGCAGATGGATAATGCTGGAATCGAGTTTGCCGTGGCATGCCCCATGGACAGATATATTGGGTAGGTTGTAAAGTTAAATGCCGCATGTAGTGGTCCTGTTTCATATTACGC
>CAZBGF010000505.1:0-1678 GCA_964491255.1 uncultured Verrucomicrobiota bacterium | reverse complement strand
GCGTAATATGAAACAGGACCACTACATGCGGCATTTAACTTTACAACCTACCGTCTCCGCATTTTTTTGTGATCAGGCAGATAGGCGACTACTTGCGTTCAGGCTGCGCACTCATTCTTTTTTTCAAGTCCTGAGCTTTACCCTTTGTAAGAGGCACCATGCTCTGGTTCGCATTTTTAAAGAGATCAATTACAGTCCAGTGTTTCAGCTTCACAATCTACTTATCATTCTTGCTTGTTGCACGACGCGGACGAGCATTGCTGGCGGCTGTTACTCCACGTTCCAAAGAGCTGGCGCTGACCCACTTCATTTTTCTTCCTTGGCAGACGAATTCAGAACGATTGACGAACTCCAAGCCGTTTGTTCTATAACAATACTTCTCCACTGTGCGAAGACCCCCATTGCCAGGATGACGCCACCTTACGATAATCTCTGTGTCATTTGAATCCGGCAACACATCAACCCCTTCAAGAGTCGGCGTCACGCCTTTTACATTTGTGGCGGCCTCACGAAGCACGCGAAGCTTGCCATCCGTAGCGAGTTCGGCAAAGTCCACGAGTGTTCCTTCCTCTCCCGGGCATCGGTAAATGAGAACATGCAGATCCTTCAGCCCTTCGATACTCAGAACTTTGTCTTCTGAAAACGTGTATGAACCTTCCCATGTAGCATGAGTTCTTGACGACAGAGTCGTGCGATCAATGTTATTTGTCATACCGTCTCCGTAGACTTCTAACTGTATCAACAAAACTGCCAAACATATCGCGACATGAAAATGGATATTCATCGTTTTCTTGCTCCTAATCGACCTCGCCGCACACATTATCAACGTAATCCCTGTAGTCCTCATTGATTTCCCAACTGCCGGGGTCAGTTGCCGTCTTGTTTTTCCAATAGATTACCCAATATTCGGCGCCATGGTACCGCTGAATGGTACAAGCATCTACAGGCGTCTTAACCGTTCCCTTCTGGAAATTCACACCGTTGAACGTGAAAACATAGTTCTCCAATGGTTTGTCCGGTTCTTCAGCCTGCTGTTGACTCTCCTGTGAGGCCATCCATGCCTCTGCCTTCGTTCGGCAAGGGTTCGCAAGATGTGCTTTGCCGTCAGCGACATTGACTTTCCAATTCCACAAAGTCTCGTCGCTTAGAGGAGGATCTAACTGCATGATACCCCATCCGTTCGGCCCCCCGAAATTTGGACACCATTTGTAGTCCCCTGGATTCGGGCCAAGTGTTCCGACGGTATTGAACTGCGCGTAGTATCGCCCTTGTTGCGGCTTGCTGCTTTCCCATTTGGTAATCGGTTTTGCATACCACGGGTTCGCCCCAATTTCCGCTTCTACCGCCGCTTCAGTGGGATTGTTGCCTCTTATGTGAAACACTTGGTCACATTGCACCCCTTGATATTTGCAGTACAGGGTAGCCTTGCCTCCACGGAAATCAGTACCGAACTCACTGGCAATATCCCATATTGCTCCAGCCGCCAATGTCTTCCATGAAAAAGCGGTCGGTCCCGGATAATACTCATCGTCATTTCTGGGACTTCTCTTGTACTCGATATGAAGCCGCCACTTGGCGTTACCTGAGAGACCGGTAGGTTTGAGGAATGCCTTCAATCGGGGCATCTGGGGTGTGGCATTGATATAGACGTAGTCATCCTCATTGACGACTGTCGTCC
>CAZBGF010000504.1:0-1679 GCA_964491255.1 uncultured Verrucomicrobiota bacterium | reverse complement strand
AACTGGCCGGTATTTTCACGGATGGCGACCTGCGCCGGCTTATTACCCAGCGGCGTGGTGCAATCGCCAATTTGCCCATTCGTGCCGTAATGACCCGCGCACCCATCACCGTCCGTGAGCAGGACCTGGCCGTCGAAGTGCTTAAAATCTATGAGCAACACACCATTGACGACCTGCTTGTGGTGGACAGTAAACGCCGCCTCGTCGGCATGGTGGATATTCAGGATTTGCCGAAGTTCAAGATTATGTAAGCTGAACATCGGGAACTACTCACCACGGATTACGCAGATAGCACGGATGAAGATGAAGCCATATAAATGATTAAGAAAATATGGGTTTTCCCTTTACCAGTGTTATCCGTAATACTATCGGTCTGTTTATTGTTTTCTGAACAAAATTTCATGTTTATCAGTGTAATCTGTGGTCAAATTCTCCTTGGCGTCTTTGCGCCTTTGCGCGAGAATATCTTTTGGTTGCGGCTATGCTGCTCCAAGTTTATCAGTGGCTTTATTTTATCTCTATCTTAATAATCTGCGTCCAAAAAATACAAATTCCTATACATCCAGATAATGAAATCACTTCATTCATCCAGAGGAATATTTTTGATACTTGCCTCGAGTATTGCTTTTTGCGCGATGTCTATTCTCATCAGATATGCGGCAAGCATGGATACTTTCAGGATGGTATTGTTTCGTTTCGTCATAGGACTTACGTTACTGGGAACGGCGGCACTGTTTGGAAAGATACGGCTTACTTTTGTACACGGCCCGTTGCTCTTCCTGCGGGGATTGACTGGCGGGATCGCAGTCTTCCTCTTTTTCCTGTCCATAGCCAAACTTGGACTCGCCAAGGGCACAGTCATCAGCTATTCCTATCCGATATTTGCAGCCATCTTTGGGGGAATCATTCTCAAAGAACGAATTGGGGTGTTAAAAGCTGTTTATGTGGCGATGGCGCTCGCGGGTATTTTCCTCATGACTTTTAACAGCAATAATGCGTCATCACTTCCTGTGTCTGTGGGTAGATTCGAACTGCTCGCCATTTTAGGCGCTATACTTTCTGGGATTGCCGTTGTCTTTGTGAAGAAACTCCATGATACAGATTCAACGTACGCCATTTTTTTTGCTCAGTGCGTCATCGGTCTATGGCTTGTTGTGATTCCTGCTAATGTCACCAGTGTTTCAATCGGCTATTCCGGCGGAATTATACTGCTTTGCATTGGGTTTGTTGCTGCCATAGGACAATTGCTGATGACAGAGGGATATCGACACGTGACGGTTGTCACCGGCTCACTCCTTGGCATGCTACTGCCCGTCTTGAATTTTTTTGTCGGCACACTTTTCTTTCACGAGTATTTGTCCTTTCGCGGATTTCTGGGCGCTGTCATCGTTATCTTGTCGTGCTCATTGGTTATAATCAGTGATGCCAGGAATTTTCGTGGAGAGATGTCAGGTGCTATTGGTAAGACCCGCCTGCCGTAGGTGTTACGGGATAAGTACATGTATAGGAATTTCAAAGTGAATTGATCGAGTTGTATCTTAAAGGAGAACAGGCATTCTTGCCTGTTTGTTGATCGGCCAGGAATGACCGATTTCCTTTAAAGTTGTCCGGCGAAAGCCGGACATAATTAGTCGGCCCTGAAAAACCCTGATTTTAACCACCCGCGCTCCCGCGCTCCA
>CAZBGF010000503.1:0-1680 GCA_964491255.1 uncultured Verrucomicrobiota bacterium | reverse complement strand
GCGGAATATTCCTGATGGGGGTTGCCTTGAAAATTTTATTGCCGACACAAAGATTTTTAGAGCAGATTTTCTTTGTAACTCTTTGATTTATTTAGCATTTTTGTTTTCAGAACAGAAAGGAAATTACAATGTCAACAAAATCAAAAGATGGAGTTTACTCTTCGAAGCCCGATGGGTGTAGTAGTGCCCCGAAAAAGCCTTCAGTCTATATCAAGACCTATGGTTGTCAGATGAATGTGCGTGACAGCGAGACAGTTTCGGTTTTGCTGGAGCGTCACGGGTATATTCTGACTGGCCGTGAATCTGAAGCTGATGTAGTGATTGTCAATACCTGCAGTGTTCGGGGAAAGGCAGAGGACAAGGCGTTGGGAAAATTAGGATTGCTCGTTGCGTCAAAACGGGAGCATCCGGACCGGATCGTCGGCGCCATGGGCTGTATGGTTCAACGCATTAAAAGTGATATGTTCCAGAAAGTCAGGGGACTGGATTTTGCAGTGGGCACGCATCGCTTATCTACCGTTCCTTCGGTTGTTGATGCTGTCCGTGCCGACCGTTATCCGTTTATTGATATTTCGGGAGACACGGCAACCCCGCTCAAAGCGGGGCAGGCAGAGTGTTTACCACGCTCTTGGCGTGGCCGTGGCTACATTGCTCACGACACGCACATAAAAGGCCCGGTTACAGCGTTTGTTAATATTCTCCTTGGATGCGACAGGCGCTGTACTTATTGTATTGTGCCGGAAGTTAGAGGAAAGGAATGGAGCCGGTCAGCGGCAGATGTGATAAAAGAGGCGGAATTTCTTGTTCATAACGGGGTTAAAGAGATTACATTGCTGGGGCAAAGCGTTATGTCCTATGGCCGGCGGAACCGCGTGTGGACAGATAATGATGATTCCGAGCGAGGTTTTAAGGAGCCGCTGTCTAGACTTCTGGAAGCATTGAACGGATTGGATGGCCTGGAACGTGTAAGATTTACATCCGGGCATGCGTCAGGTTTTACTGAAGAAATAATTCAGGCCATGGCTGAACTGCCGGCAGTCTGCGAGCATGTGCATTTGCCTTTTCAATCCGGTTCAGACCGTATACTCAAACGCATGAAACGGGGATATCTGACGCAGGATTATCGCGAGGCTATGGCGCGGCTGAGAGCGGCCATTCCGCGTGTAGCTGTTACCACTGATGTTATTGTGGGATTTCCATCTGAAACTTTAGATGATTTTGAAATGACGAGTGCCTTTATGGATGAAATAGGGTTTGATAATGCCTTTATTTTCAAATACAATTCCCGGCCTGGAACACCGTCCTCAAAATGGGCGGATGATGTTTCTGAAGAAGAAAAGATTCGGCGGAATCGTGTGCTTCTGGATGATCAGAACATGCGGAGTCTAAAACTGAATCAGGAATGGATCAGCCAGGAAGTTGAAGTTCTGGTTGAGGGAAGAAGCAAAAGGAATTCCGAACGTTTGTCGGGCAGGACACGCGGAAACGCGATTGTTGTATTTGATGCGGTGCATGGAATTAAACAGGGCGATTTGGTCAGTGTGATAATCGAGAAAGTGCGCGCGCAAACTTTGTATGGGCAAGTGAGGATTTGAAACTTGACCGTGTCAAGCAAGCTTGAAATTTTCAGGTCAGAGGTTGTTCACAAGAATGGATGCGGCGCTGGAACACGGTGTTCCG
>CAZBGF010000502.1:0-1694 GCA_964491255.1 uncultured Verrucomicrobiota bacterium | reverse complement strand
GAGTTCATGCTTTAGCATGCATGTCGTGCACCAACACGGGGTTCACTGAATAGCAACCATTTTGCATCAAACATGAATCCATTTTCAAGCAAAAAAAGTCAGACCCCTCTGGCCGAAGAATCCCAGATATACCTGTGCATCTGCATATTCAGCCGGGCGGGAACATGATCATCAATCATCCATTTTACAAGTTCAGATGGACTCAAAACGCTGAAGACCGGACTGAACAAGACGGCATGGCATTGTTTCTGAAGGTGATGATCCATCACAACCTTCTTCGCCCAAAGATAATCATCCCGGTCACGAATAACAAATTTAACTTCGTCAACCGGCCGCAACTTCTGGATATTCCGCCAATTGATTGAATCGCTTTCACCGCTTCCAGGGCATTTGATATCCATAATAATGATGACTTCCGACGGTACCACGGAAATATCCTGACTCCCATTAGTATCGAGTAAAACCGTACCATACCCCAAAAGCGCATTCAATAGATCAATTGCCTGAAGCTGAATCAAAGGCTCACCGCCGGTCACAGACACGAGAGACACGCCGCTTGCCCTAAACTCATCCACCAGTTCAGACATTGCGCAAATCCTACCTTCATCATAAGCATAGGCCGTGTCACAATATGAACAGCGTAGATTACAACCGGATAAACGAATAAAATAACAGGGGCATCCCACATACGTTGATTCACCCTGAATGGAAATAAAAGTTTCGCAAACCTGAAGCATTTTTTTTGTCAGTCGTTAGTTGTCAGTTGTCCGTTGAAAGTTATAAGTTATAAGTTGTAAGCGCCTGCCCGCCTGCCCGAGCCGGAGCTCAGGCCGGCTAGGGAAACTTCAGACACTTTAGTTCACTTATCACAACCATCAGCCATTTCCCTTTGTCCTCCGCTTTCCCAGTAGCATGCTGATTTGCCGGGGCTTTCACTGACCCAAACCCGACGCACGTGACGCTGTGAGCTGTTGAGCATAGATGACAGTTCAGTGTAGAGATACCTGGCCAGGTTTTCCGAAGTCGGGTTTTGATGAGTAAATATAGAAAGAGCGTTTAAATCATGATGATCAAGCTTATTCAAAACATCATTAACGGCAGATTTGACTTTTTTAAAATCCACCAGCATACCAATCTCATCGGTCTTACGTCCACGCAGAACAACTTCAACTTCCCAGTTATGCCCATGCACATTTAAACAAGCGCCGTCATATCCGACCAGATGATGAGCACCGGAAAAATGCGATTTGACACTGATTTCAAACATGGTTTAACTCAATTCCGAATTCATGCAAAATCCAGGTAGAAAATTTGAATTAGGCCCACCCGATAAGAATCAGGGGAGGCAGATACATGCTCGTGCAAACTGTAGCCGCGGCACTCTGTTGCCGCGTTTTGAAATTCCTGAAATTTGAATTAATAAATCATATTATGCCTGTGTTCCTCTCAAAAATCAATCATACATCGCAATTTCTTCAGCAACTCTCATTTTGACCCGCGTGACTTCATCCTTAGTGTGGTGTCCGGCAACTGCCGGACGACGGGAAAAGCTGAACTCCAAACAATGAGAAACGATTAATCTCCTTCATAATTAGACCCAATCCGAAAAACCTTTAAGATATGAGAATACTGAAATCATTAAGAATTTTAGACAGAATTAACAAAATGGACAAAATAATACTTAAAAACGCAAA
>CAZBGF010000501.1:0-1697 GCA_964491255.1 uncultured Verrucomicrobiota bacterium | reverse complement strand
CTTTCAATATTCAATATAGCATATCCTTTTTGATCATGGAAAGCACGATAAAACAGGAAAAAAGCTATGTCAAATATGATGCTCCATAACACAATATCTTTCAAAACGGTTGGATGCAGGTTGAATCAGGCAGAGACAGCCATGATGCGTTCAGCGTTTAAATCGGCGGGATACACCATCGTGCCGTTTGGAGAAACATGTAAAGTATGCGTGGTGCACGGCTGTACGATTACCGCAAATGCTGAACGCGCTAGTCTGCGCGCCGTGCGGTCCGTCAAGCGCGTGAATCCGGAAACGTTTGTCGTGCTGGCAGGGTGCGTCGCTGAAATTGGAGGTGACAGTCTATCTGCGATGTGCGGAGCTGACCTGATCGTGGGGCAGAAGAATAAATTCAATCTACCTGTCTTACTTTCCAGTTGCGGATACCTTTCGCTTCGAAAGGATTTTGGGGCGGCCGCTACGCGGCGACTGCCTTTGTTTGACACCACAAGAGCTCTCGTGAAGATACAGGACGGGTGTGATTTTCGATGTGCCTACTGCATTGTTCCTTATGCCCGCGGCTGTTCCAAAAGTAGGTCTTTGAATGAAATTCTTGAAGAAATTAACGGACTTGCTGATTCCGGATACAGGGAAGTTGTGTTGACCGGCGCGAATATCGGATGTTATGACGATAACGGGAAAAAACTGGTGGACTTGCTGGAACGGATTGAAACGCATTCAGACATTGAGCGAATACGGGTCAGTTCCATTGAATTTTCCACGGCTGAACGCGACGTGATTGACTTCATGGCAGAGTCGAACAAATTATGCCATTTCCTGCATCTTCCTTTGCAGAGCGGCGATGATAAAATTCTTCAGGCAATGGGGCGCCGGTATACAGCCGGGCAATACAGGGATTTCATTGAATACGCTGAACAGAAGGTTGGCCTGATCGGTTTTGGAACAGACATAATCACGGGATTCCCCGGAGAGGATTCACAGGCTTTTGCTGCCACGGAGCGGTTGATCACGGAACTGCCATTCAGTAATCTTCATGTTTTTGCCTACAGCAAAAGAAAAGGCACACGAGCCTGTGAGATGAGCAATCACGTTTCAGATAAGGAAAAGAAAACACGGGTTACACACCTAATCAAACTGGGTCAGGAAAAGCGGACGACATTCGCGAAGAAATGGGTTGGCAGGAATGTGTCCGTCCTGGTCGAGTCTATTGATGAATCAGGAAACGGGATTGGCTGGACAGGAGAATACCTGCGTGCCAGGGTCAGTGGAGGAACGTTGAACACCAATCAAATTATTTGCTTTGTTCCAGATCAAATTGATGGAGATATGCTCTTGGGAAAAACCGTGTCAGGACAACTGTAACTGTTTAGCCATTAGAAATAACGGCTAAACAGCATTGAAAATTGTAAAATGAAAAAATCTTATCTTCTTTCTTTATATCAGTGAAATCCGTAATACTATCCGTCATTTTCTTGTTTTTTATGCAGAAAATTGTTTAAGATGCACTCATAACATATTAGAAAACGAAGAATTTTAGACAGGATTACAGGATGATCAGGATTGAACACGATGTTTGTCAAATCTGACCCCGAACATTCGGTGTCAGATTTGACAAAAGGGGTTATGGTCAATGGAGAGGATATCATTTCGCAGTTATTCTTTCAATTCAGTCTATCCTGTTTATCCTGTCAAAAAAA
>CAZBGF010000500.1:0-1698 GCA_964491255.1 uncultured Verrucomicrobiota bacterium | reverse complement strand
TGGCCGCCGCGTCACTCGCCCCGTACGTACGGGGCGGCTGGCAGGGCGGTCCCACCCTGGCCGGCCTGAGCTCCGGCTCGGGCAGGCGGGCAGGCTGTCAAAATTCCTAAAAACTTTTTTTCCTCAGCGCCTTCAGTCGAGCCCTGCATTTACCTGCCCGGTAGTCGCGTGGAAATCTCCGAACAAACCGGACATAGCATTGAACAGCCATATTAGTCAGGCCCAGGTTCCGATCATATAGTTGAGACAACATCCACAAGGCTTCGGCATTGTCCGGCCGACTCTGATCAGCCAGTTTAAAGGAAACCACAGCGGTATCTAATTCACCGACTTTAACAGCTTCTTGGGCTAAAGCCATTTGAGCATCATACCAGTTTGTGCTCAAACTCATGGCTTGTTTAAAATGGCTCATAGCTTCAGCAGTCTTTGTGTGTTCAGAAAAATACAGACCAACCTTATAGTGAGCCGATGCATTATCCGAACAGGCATTAACAGCACTGCGCAGAGCTTGCTCCTGACAACTCAATTCAGACGTGCGTTCGGCTTCATGAACAGCTCGTAAATAAGTATTTACAGCCGCTTCTTTTCGTTCTTCCCGTTCAAAAAAACCCGCTGTATTCATAAGTTCATCAAAAGTTGGTGGATGAACTCGAATCCGTGACTCGTGGATATCCGACACCACTTGCCCGGTCTTCCCTGCAAGTATTGGGTCAGGACCATGCTCATTCGTGCTCAATATTGTGGTGTGGTTTGAAGACGCGAGCTGATTGATGGCATTCACTGCCTGGCGCGATATATCGGCAAACGGACCTTCCGGAGACAAACGTATATACTCGTTAAAATACGCGAGGGCCTGATCATTGCTTTTCAGCCATTGCCGATTTACTACAGCCAGGTTATAAATCGCAGGCAGATAACCGTTATCATGCTCAAGCGCCTGTTGAAAACCAACCATGGCTTTCTCAACGTTCCCTGACTGAAGGTTCAGAATAGCCAACGCCGTAATAATCCGAGAAGAATGAGGCGCATGTTGGAACGCTTCGTTCAGGACACGCCTTGCTTGTTTCCATTCACGGCGGCGGCGAAACAGATACCCCAGGTATTCGAGCGCCTTTGTTCCATTAATATCCAGTATTGCCGCCTTCTCCAGATATGCAATAGCGGTGTCCTCCTGTCCGCTATCGAGTATCATGACGCCAAGGTTATAAAAAGGATAAACAAAACCGGGGTTCACCTGAATGCTTTTTTGAAACGCCTGTACCGCTTTTTCCCGTTGCCCCAGCTGACTATAACTTATCCCCATACAATTATAAATAGTAGCATTTTCTTTATCTTCCGGATTTTCTGAAATCAACTTCTGGAAAATCCGTATGCTTTCGACAACATTGTTCTGTTCTAAAGCCTGAATGCCGGCGTGAAATGAGGCTTGCCGATCTTGCGGGCGGATTTGCTCCACCTTTCCCCTGCACCCGCTAAAACAAAAAATGCTTGAGAAAACGCATCCCGAAACAATTCGCAGTATAAAACGTTTTGCTATAAACCAATTATTATCTGTCATATCTGAAAAATCCTTTATTAAATCCAATATTTATATTACTCCATTCCGTGATTATTTGCAATTCCAATTTATATCATTAGAAAGCAAAGGCACTGTCAAGAAAAGTGTGTACTTTTAGATAGAAGCGGATCGCCGATAGA
>CAZBGF010000499.1:0-1711 GCA_964491255.1 uncultured Verrucomicrobiota bacterium | reverse complement strand
GATTTCTTCACTATGTGCCTTTGTCACTTTGTGCCTGAGTAGACATTAAGCTAATAATTTTACTCGTTTCTTTTATTAAGTATAGACTAAAACCGTTTTTTTTTATAACATTCTTGCTATATCAAAAAAAAGAATGCCTGTTTTTAGCTATTTTCTCAGCATAGGAAGTTTTTTTTATGACAATGTTATCGCAACGAACATTGATCCGCGTGTGTCGAACTTATCATCAAACTTTCAATCTTCATGCGTATCCGATTTCAGTAAATGGAGAATTGTTGAACAGCTCAAAAAAAAGCGAACTGATCTTTACGTTTCCCTCGGCAATTCAAAACAATGCTTACGGCATTCAAGAGGCAATTCACTGGGGTGAACCTTACATCTTTAATTTTACCCCTGAAATTGCAACCTGGGTGGTTCCCATGGTTGATAAGCATTCCGTTCAGGGCGGTCTTTTAAGCAGTCCCGTATTGTATAAGAAAGACAAGCCCATAGTTGCAGACATATCCAAGCATTTGTGGAAACATCGTGAAAAATCAGTTCAGAGTTTGATTGATCATGGCATTACGCTGAAAACTGCGCGGCGCTATGTCAGCCGGCTTCCAGTATTGTCTTCTGTAAAAATACGGGATGCCGCGATTTTCCTTCAGAAAACGTTTTATCAGATCAGCGGATGGAAACCTGTGCTTCTTGAAGAAAACCGTGTTAAAGCTATTCAGCAAAGGCAAATTACAGCAGCCATTAATGAGCAGAAAAAAAGCGGCCAAACAGCATATCCAATCGACAAGGAAAGGATGCTTTTATCACTGATAAAAGCCGGCGATCAAAACGGCGCGCGGCGTCTTCTTAATGAAATGCTGGCGGCAATGTTTCTGTTCTCACCAAAACTGGTCGTGTTGCGGGCAAGAACCATTGAAATGATGGGTTATCTCACGCGGGCAGCCATCGAGGATTGCCACCTCATGGAACCGCTGATCGAACGGAACCACCAATGGATGCAGCGATTGATCCGCGCTCCTGATTTTGAAACACTGTCCCATGTTCTTATGAAAGCTCTGGATGACTTTATGGAAGGCATTTATGCCCATGGATTCAATTGCTACAACCCGAAAGTGAGTCGTGTTCTGGATTTTTTAGCCCAGCACTATACATCCTCAACAAGCTTGAAACAGATTGCTGACGAGATGGGGCTCAGCACATTTCGTGTAAGTCACATAGTAAAGGAACATACTGGCAAAACCGTGCTTCAGCATATCACGCGCTTGCGGATACAAAAAGCTCTGCAGCTTCTGGAGCGGACATCAATGTCCTGTCCGGAAATTGCCTATGAAGTGGGGTATTGCGATCAGAGTTATTTCATCAAGCAGTTCAAGCGCGTGACTGGCACAACTCCAGCACGGCACAGGCGTGCACAATTCATGCCGCGTAACTACTCAGGCACAAAGTGACAAAGGCACCAGCCTTCGACATTGCTCAGGGCTGGGGCTTGGCAGGCATAGGCACAAAGTCGTAGGAATACAGTGACTATTCAGCCGTCCCGATGGGACTGGAAATTACTGTTTTCTTTAGCCGACGCTGAAGCGTCGGCCTAATGTCAATGCGTCCCATCCGGGACGCCATGAAAATAGCGCGGCGATTCATCGCCGTGAACAGGGAAATAACCGTCAATTCAGTCCCGTAGGGACGGCTGATAACATAGACCTGAGTAGTTACG
>CAZBGF010000498.1:0-1720 GCA_964491255.1 uncultured Verrucomicrobiota bacterium | reverse complement strand
TGGCGGACTGCTCGACGACTCCGGCAACCTGCGCGGCGGCGCGGCGCAGGGCCTGATCGTATACCAGACTGACAGCGATCAGGGTTTGTATTTCAACACCAGTTCAACTGCAACGCCTGCATGGGAATACTATTTGCCCTGCTCTGGCGGAACCATGAGCGGTACGCTGAACATGGGCGATCAGATCATCACCAATGTATCGCTTATAGACTTTAGCGGGGCTCCTGTTGCCGTCGGACGTGGAGCCAACGGTGCTCAAGAAGGTGCGGCAGTGGGATATAATGCCATCGGCAATCTTATCGGTGCGGCAGTGGGACATTCGGCCAACGGATCTTTTTACGGTGCGGCAGTGGGAAAATGGGCCAATGGCAGTGATCGCGGTGCGGCGATGGGATATAGTGCCAATGGCACAAATTACGGTGCGGCGTTGGGATATTGTGCCGATGGTTCTATTACAGGTGCAGCAGTAGGAGCTGCATCCGACGGCTCTAAATTTGGCGCGGCGGTAGGATACCTAGCTTTCGGGGCCTTGAATGGTGCGGCGGTGGGAAAGAGTGCCAATGGCAATTCTCACGGTGCGGCGGTAGGATATTATGCTGACGGTGCTCAAAAAGGTGCGGCAGTGGGAGCTTACGCTAAAGCCCGTGATAATGGTGCAGCAGTGGGATATGAAGCCAACGGATTTTCTTTCGGTACGGCGTTGGGATATGGGGCCAACGGCTATTTTACCGGTGCGGCAGTGGGATATGAGGCCAACGGCACAAATTACGGTGCGGCGTTGGGAAATTTGGCCAATGGCAGTGATAAAGGTGTGGCGGTGGGATCTGATGCCAACGGATTGCATTTCGGCGCGGCACTGGGATATTTTACCACAGGCACAAATAACGGTGCGGTAGTGGGACGTGGAGCCAACGGCAACAATTACGGTGTGGCGATAGGTTCGTATGCCGCTGGCGGTGATCGCGGCATTGCAATAGGACGCTTGGCCAACGGCAATGATTACGGCGTGGCGATGGGATATACGGCTAATGGCGCAAGAACTAATATAGCGATTGGTGCGTATGCTAATGCCCAGGGCGGCCCTCACCAGATCGCTATTGGAGATCATGTAACCAATATAGTGAACAACTCCACCTGCATCCGAGGCACGCTTTACCTGGATGGAGGGACGGGGGTTAACTACCGCGCAGGATTCGGTTCGGGAACCTGGTCCAACAAGGCTTTTACGATTGACCATCCACTTGATCCTGAAAACATGGTGTTGCGTCATTTCTGCATGGAAGGGCCGGATGTCTGGAACGTTTATGCCGGCAACGCGCAACTGAAAAACGGTTTTGCCGTGGTGGAACTGCCAGAGTATTACTCGGCACTCAACCTGGTCGGATCGGAGGTTTACAGCCTGACGCCGATCGGGCAGGCACAAGTGTGGATGGAAAGTAAGACCGGAAATAATCAATTTTTAATAGGCGGTGACAGGGATGCGGAAGTTTCCTGGACAATCAAGGTTCTACGCAACGATCCGGGCTGCCTGGAAGACATCCTGCGCCGGCCGGTGGAACAGCTTAAGAGCGAAATTAGGTAGATAGACCCTGTTCGAAAAGGGTTGACGAGTAAAAAAGGAACCCTGAAAGGGTTCAACCCCTTAACCTGATTAATTCATGAAACCTACGTTTTCATTCATAATAACCCCGAAGCGCGTCAGCGCGTTCGGGGTTTCGAC
>CAZBGF010000497.1:0-1725 GCA_964491255.1 uncultured Verrucomicrobiota bacterium | reverse complement strand
GCCAGTCCACGCCTGGTTTTGCTTTGGTTGCGATGATCTATTGAACATTGTTGACAAAAGAATCCCTTTCTGGTCTGCCTCGGCCTGCAACGTTTTCAATTCGCTTTTGGTGATTTGCTTTTCCTGGTCGATAACTCCAGGCGGTAATAAAGGTGTAGTTTCCATTTGTGTTTCTCCTTTTGTTAGATTGTTGATGTAATTTGATGCGGCATTTTTTAAAGTCTTCAATGTCGCTCCCTCCTGTGGAATTCTAAAAGTGTGAAACTGGTTCATGATAATTTTGTTCATTTTTACTACCTCCTTTAATAAAAAAAGCCCGTCAAACATCAGAGATGCCGAAGGGCTGATTACCTTTGGCCGCCTGTTATCCGGATGCGGCAGTCCGTGAAATTAAAGTAAATGTGATATCAACATTGTTTCCGCTTTTCCATCTCGCTCAAGTATGTTTTTGCAATAGTTAGGAAATCTGCTTGCTCTTCCGGTTGCAGAAAATTCAAATCATAGAGGACTTTTCTGAACCTTTCCTCAAGCTGGCTGAAATCCTGATTATGAAACCGGGCAAAGCCTTTTCCGTCAAGCCAATTAACTCGACATCCAAGCCCCTTTTCCAGCTTGGTTTTAATTGCGACTGATGGCATGGATTTTCCATTCTCAATATAAGAAATCGCTCCCCCGGTCACCCCAGAAAGTTCAGCAAGTTTATCCTGACTGAGTCCTATTAATTTTCGTGCTGTTTTTAAGTCCATGAGTTTTACTTCCTTTATTCCTTAAAAATATAATATATATTTTTATAAAAATCAAGTCTTTTCTTTTGAGTTTTAAATTACTTTATAGTTTAATTAAAATAGTTTCTGAAGTGCCCCTTTTGCGCCTTTGAATAATACCCTAAATAATTCTTTAGGGTATTCCTCCCATTTCTCACACTTCCTCAACTCCCCATCCAGGAATTTCTTGATGACGCCTTCGCCAACGCCTTTGCCTTTGGCACTTCTAAACGCTGGCTCAGTGTTAAAAATAGGTCTCAAGGATTCTTGAGACCTAAAATCATCACAATTCTTTATCATTCCATCCAGAAACTTCTTGGCCGCAAACACCGTCTCATTAATAACTCCTGGTGTAAGTTGTTTATAGGGAAATAGCCGTCAATTTTCGTTGTTGAGCTTCAAGGTATATATAGGTATGGCTTATGCCCTTAACTCGTAGTCTGGTGGGTTTGAGGCCGGTAAGATCAAGGGCGATTGATCAACTTCATCCGATCCCGCAGCTCATTTTTCTGCTCTTGAGTAAGGACTCTTTTCAGGAATGGATTTTTCCCCAATCTGAAATCAAATAAAGGACACATCGGATCTGTGCATTTTTGGACGTCGTCGAAAGGCCATGGAGGATTTTTAGATCCTCTATCCATCCCCATGCACTCCCCGCAGAATTTACGGATTGCCTTGAGTGAGGAGGTAGCTTTCTTTGGATAGTAGATCTTATCAAACTTATCTTGAATCTTTGTTGGTGACAATTCAATATAGCCCATCTCTTTGTATTTCTCTGCTGTTCTCATTTTGTCCCTCCTCCTAAACGCAAAAAAGCCGCTCAATGACTAACGGCTTTCTTTAGTATCTCCCCTGTGATCTCAAAGGGGAGCGGCTTATGATTTATATTATATTGTAGATTGTATTTGTTTGGACTACCAGACGTAACCCTCTGCCATTCTGAGGGCAGTGGCAATGCTGG
>CAZBGF010000496.1:0-1726 GCA_964491255.1 uncultured Verrucomicrobiota bacterium | reverse complement strand
AAGTGCTAGATGTATTTTTGTTGAAAGTTGATTCGCCGAAATACATTAAAGAGCAAAAATGGCATGGTTACAGATACGACAGTCCTTCGCCAAGAATTTTTCAAGTTTTGAAGTGCGTTCGAATAGTGAGTGGTTTCAACGCAGAAATATATCTACTCTCAAAAGGGTTTGTTCAGGAAGCCGGTGTAATTTATCGAACCATTTTTGAATTTTTGCACGATGTCAATTTTATCCAAGCAGGAATAGACTCAGGTGAATTTACTCAAAGTCAGAAGGAAATGTTGGATTCCTTTTTCGCAGCAGAAATTCGCTCTCTAAAAGTTCTGATGGATACCCATAAGAAACAACCCAGTGTCCCTCGTAAAAAGGTTTATTCAGAACTTGGTCGCTTACTCAAACCTGACGATCCAAATCGGATACAACAAATTGTGAAAACACTTGAAGAGGCTTATTCGGGCTATGTCCATGGCCAATATTCGCACATTATGGAGTTATATAACGGCTATGCGCGAACTTTTCATACAAAGGGAATGCTTGGAACTCCTAGAATTCTAGAGCATACTCGAGCGCTTGCTCGAATACTCCATCAGGCTTTGAATCAGTTTGCTGCAATCGCGTTTTCTTGGGAGTTGCAAGACTTTGCAGAAAAACTGCTTAATGAGAGAAGATCATTAGAAGCATCTGAATTATATCAGCTCACTAACCCGGGACTGAAAACGACGCAATAAGCCGTATCTTAGCTTAAATGTTAGATATAAAGCAAAAATTTGGTTTTAAATAAATGTTAGAAGATTTGTGGAATAATTATGGTTGGATTGTCCTAATTATAGGATTGATCATCCTTAATATCCTCTTTTTGAGACCAACCGGGAAAATTATTAGTGGCTTTCATCGAGGGGTTAACTATACTAAAAAGGAAACATACGGAGACATAGCCCAAGGAATAATTTTTTTAATATTTATAGGGTATATTATTTATCTTTTAATACGTTCGTTTATTGATTAGAGCGAGAGGAATTACCAACTAATAAAGATATAACAACTCAATCCAGTTGGCTGCAAGAGGTTGCTGATTTAGAATGTTAGGTCTCGGAGAAATGATGTCGAAAATCCCTAAACAAGAGTGTGAAAAACTTATGAACGAGCTCTTGCCTTTTGCAGAGCGAATGTTGCAGGAACACGGTCAGTTTCTCCCTTTCGCCGGCACAATGTCCCGAGATGGAACCATCGTTCGCACTGGGGCGCATGATGGGAGAGAACAGTCTTCTTTAGGAGACTTAATCCAGTTTATGCGGCAAGATGCAAAACGAGGCAATATTAAAGCTTGCGCAATCGTGTCAGACGTAAGAGCTGTTCCTCCAGATTCAGAAGTGAAGACAAACGCCGTATGGATCCAACTAGATCACGTTGCTCACTACTTCATAGAGGTGTTTTTCCCATATCGCATCACGCATTCCAACAAAGTATACTTTGGCGGACTCTATGCACGCACAGGTCAAGCAATTATCTTTAACAAATTAAAGACGTTGTAGTAAAATTAGAATATAGGGGGATTGGAATTATGATGATATTAAAGGAGGATTTCTACTGTGATAGTTGATCGCTTGGGAAATTGGGAAAAATATCATTTTGGAAAGGACTGGAAGACGGCTTTTGAATTTTTAATGTCACTAACACCTGATATTAAAGACGGGGAATATCCGCTGAAAGGCAAAGAAATTTTTGC
>CAZBGF010000495.1:0-1729 GCA_964491255.1 uncultured Verrucomicrobiota bacterium | reverse complement strand
CGTATGTTTACTTCATATCTTTCGGATTTCAGATTGTATGAGTCTGCCGGAAAATCGTAGCCTGGAATGAAGCTGGCTATTTCAGAGAGGCTGATGGTTCCTTCTCCCGCAATATTTATGATTTCATTTCTGAGGCCGTTCTGAATCAGAGTTAAGAGGATTCTGGCCAAGTCGCGAGTATTCAGGTATTGATACTCTGATTCGGGATGCACATATAACGGTTTGCGGTTGAGCATATCATAAACAGAATTTTTGCGTTGACCACTACCAACAAAGCCTCCCATGCGGATAATGAGCCAATGTTGAGCAAAATGCTCCACAATTTCTTCTGCAAGATGTTTGTGAAATCCGTATTTTGATAGCTTTTGGATGTCTATGACGCTATTCTCGGTGTTCTTTTCAGGGTTTGAAACATTGTAAACGTCAATAGAAGATAGATAAATGTATTGTTGAGCTTTGAAATCCTGCAATGACTGGATAACAGAGAATACGGATAATTCGAAGTCTTTTACCGGATCTTTCGTTGCTAGATATTTTTTCGAGTTACCGTCAGCGTTTATCAGAACATCACATGTTGAACCAACCAGCTCATTATAATTCTGACGAGTGACGGGAACGACATCATGTTTGCGTTTGTTTGCTTCAGCAACGATTGCAGATCCCAGGAAGCCTTTAGCACCTATGACAATAATCCGCAATGTATTTCTCCTTTCTAAGTGTGTTTAGATTTCTGCGAAATTACAAAAAAAATGTCTAAAACGCTATCCTCGGCTCGTCCGAAAACCACAAATTCCTATACAGTTAAATGAAAGCTATGGAACTCATTTAAAATAACTGTGCTTCCTGCCGTATCAAAGTTGAAAGAAATCTTGCGTAACTTCGACAAGCGTTTTTCAATCTGCATGTGTTTTGACGGTTCAGCGACTATCATGAGAAAACCGCCGCCACCCGCACCAAGAAGTTTGCCGCCATACGCACCAGCCTCTAATGCCTCTGCATAGGCTTCGTCTATGACCGAATTTGATATGTGTTCTGAGAGATTCTTTTTCAAATTCCATGCTTCATTAAGAACTTTTCCGAACTCAGAAAGGTCTGCATCTGACTCCAAAATATTCTGAGTTTCATCTACCATTGTTTTCATACGCAGAAGATAAGGGGTGTTGGCTTTTTTTCGCTCTTCCTGCCGATGCAAAATATCATTCGCGGATCGTTCCAGCCCTAAGAAGAATAGCATGAGATAACTGTTCAATTGATGAAAACGGCTCGGTGAGAGATTGATAGGAGTTTCTTGTACTCCAGTTGCCGTGAAGTCAAGTCGTATTAAACCACCAATAGCCGTTGCGTACTGATCCTGATGTCCGCCAGGATCGCCAACCAATTTTCGCTCAATGTGAATAGCTTCATTCGCCAGTTGGTGAGGCGTACGCTGTTCATTTTTCATGCAATGCAGCGCGTTGAGAAGACCAACAGTAAACGAGGAAGAGCTGCCAAGTCCTGTGCGGCCAGGCAGGTCAGACACATGATTGATTTCAAGTCCTGTATTGATGTTGAGAAACCGAAGCGTCTCCCGAATAAGCGGATGCTGAAATTCTGAAATCTCCATAACGGTTTCCGTTCTGGCATAACCGGCTTTGAAATTATAGGCAAAGCATGGATTGTTTGGATGAACAAGTACGTAACAATATTTATCTATTGTAGCTGACAAGACGCTGCCGCTGTTCTTTAAATA
>CAZBGF010000494.1:0-1753 GCA_964491255.1 uncultured Verrucomicrobiota bacterium | reverse complement strand
ACTGGTTCATATCTTGTATCTATTGTAACTGCTCAGGTAGGCACAAAGGCACATAGGCACAAAGTTTACTTTTTTCTTATTCTGCTACTCAAACTATTAAGCATTCGTTCTATTTCGCGGCTTAGTTCATAGACTCCTGAGAAATCACTTTTCTTCAGGTATTCAAGATTTCGAGATATTTCTTCACTTTGTGCCTTTGTTACTCTGTGCCTTTGTGCCTGAGTAGACTATATCTTGTTAAATCGAATGCGTGCCGAACGGGCATGCGCATCAAGACCTTCCACCCGCCCAAAAGCTTCGACTACGTTTAAAACATCCTGCATATCCGCCCGGGTATAGGCGATTATACTCATCCGTCTTTGAAAATCACCCACGGTTAAACCCGAAAACATGGTCGCTGTTCCACCTGTCGGAAGAACATGACTCGGGCCAGCGACATAGTCACCAACGCATTCCGGTGTCCAGCTCCCCACAAAAACAGCTCCCGCGTGACGTACTTTCCGCAGCCAGCTTCTGGGTTCACGCACCATTATTTCCAAATGCTCGGGAGCAAATCGATTACACAATTCGATCCCTGCATCAAGATGGTTCACAACAACCAGCAAAGTTCCTTCATTCAACACGCGAGTCACAGCTAGTTTGCGGCTCAATGTCTCCATTTGCCGTATCAACTCTTTTCGAACGAATTCCGCCAGACTGGCAGACGTAGTAACCAGCAGTAGTTTTTCAAGTCCTGTTCCGTGCTCCGCCTGAGACAAAAGATCCGCGGCGACATTTTCAGGCCGCGCCGTATCATCCGCTAAAACAGCGATTTCACTGGGACCCGCCACCATATCAAGGGCCACATACCCATATACACAGCGTTTTGCGGCTGCCACAAATGGACCTCCAGGTCCCACTATCTTCTGTACTCTGGGAACTGTTTCAGTACCAAATGCCATCGCGCCAATGGCTTGAATACCACCAATTTTATAAATTTCTGTTGCGCCAGCCAGTTCCAACGCATACAGGAGATAAGAATTCATTCGGGAGGATGGGCCGACAGGGGAACATGCAACAATCTCCGGAACTTCTGCGACTTTCGCCAGAGTGACAGTCATCAACGCTGTTGAAACCAGCGGGGCAGCGCCACTTGGAATATACACGCCGATACGATCAAAAGGTACAAACTGCTCGCCTGTAATACCGCCTCTCGCTGTGGAAATCGTCCAATTCTTTTTCTTACCGGCCTTCGCAAACATTGTAATCCGTTTATGCGCCTCCCGCACTGCTGAGACAAACTCAGGGTCAACATTTTCTCTTGCCTCATTCAGCTCAGATTTCGTGACACGCCATTGATCAGGCAGCAATGAAGCTTTGTCAAACTTTTTCACATAGGTTGCCACCGCTTCATCGCCGTTTTTGCGTATTTCGTCAAGCACCTCACGTGCAAGGAATTCCGCCTGCGCGTCAATGGCAGGCCGTCGAAAGAATTCGGCTATAACCTCCGGGCAACTGCCGGAAACCCATGATTCGATATTAATATTTATTTTTTTTTCTGGGTTCATTATTCAATCATATAGAAATTTGTTCTTTTGGACGCAGATTATTAAGATAGAGATAAAATAAAGCCACGGATAAACACAGATTAAACACTGATAAAACATGAATTTATTAAAAATCTGTGTTCCCCTGACCGTCCGGCAGCCGCCGGACTCCACGGGCAGGCATCCGTGTGAATCCGTGGCTAAAAAGATTTTAATTTATCTGCGGA
>CAZBGF010000493.1:0-1757 GCA_964491255.1 uncultured Verrucomicrobiota bacterium | reverse complement strand
CAAACCAGGGCTCCGGAAAGGACACCATAGGCCATGGTAAACAGGGGAATACGCGCCGGAATCGTTTCCCGGTCCATCAGGAAATGACAGATTACGCCTCCCGCAATCCAGATAATCCCGTTTATCGTCAGTATTCCGTATTCATCGGCACCGTATAATAAACCGGCCTTGTAGCAGAGCCCCATCCCGGCGCGGAGGAAACTTGCCAGGACAATCAGCAAAATTGCCGCCGAGACGAACGATCCGGATATCGCCTTGCCGGAAGGCCAGGAAAAAAGCAATACGGCCGCTACGCCTGAGGCAATCGCCGCCAGGCGCGGCACGGTCACCGGTTCATTGAAGAGGACAAACGCCAGGAGAGCGGCCGGCACCAGGTTTAAACGATAAATAGTGGAGCAGATTCCCACGTCCTCCCTGGCCAGTACTTTCACAAACAATATATTGGCTGTAATGGAAAATACGCCGGAAACGATTCCCCATTGCATGGTCTTGTGTTCCAGCAGGCAGTCCAGGGAGGGCAGGCAGAGAGCGAAGGTAAGTGCCCATACAATGCCGATTACGGCCAGGTAAGCGCCGACCGATCCCTTGCGGCGGGCGTAAAGCTTGAAAACAAAGTCGTTTGCTGCCGCGCAGACCATGCTGATTAAGGCCAAAAAGATTACCGGCATAAACCAATTCCTCTCTGAATAAGAATTGAATGAACTTATCGTAAGTTTCATATAAGTCAACTTATTTTACATAAAAATATTACGCCGCCTGTTTTATCGGAGATTTTCTTTTGTTCTTGCCGTCGTGATAACACCAGTTTAAATTGTCTGACAGAGCAGGGGAATTCAGATGGTTCCTTTTAAAAACGACACACTTTCACAGAGAAAATATACGAAAACATTGGCTACGATGGATACGGATTGATTCTTAATCATGACTTAAAACGAAATTCGTCCTGCAATTAAAAATGACACAGAATGTTACAAGAGAAATTTGGCGACTAAAGGCCGCCATGAGAAAATGAATATGGCCGGATATATGTATCTGTCAAAGGACTGTTGGCAAATCCTTGAAGATTGTTTCCGAAAGGCTGGAGCCGGATGAAGCGTCTCTGGATTACAGATGTTCACGCCAGCCTCCCGGCGTTTGAAGCAGTTCTCCGGGCCGCCGGCGATGTGGATGAAGTTGTCTTCCTGGGCGACATAGTCGGATACGGTCCGCATCCCTCGGAATGCGTGGATTTACTGCGGACTCTTTGCCCGAAAGCAATTCGCGGCAATCATGATTCTTCAGTTCTTTCCGTCAAAAACCATACCTTTCAAAATATGAAGTCGGACGTGGACTGGGATGAATGGACATTTCACCAGCTTGATGAATCGCAGTTAAGGTACTTGCGTGCTCTGCCTGATAAATTGACGGTTGTCTCCGCCGGGCACGAAATAAGAGCAATTCATCATCCGGCCGGGGCTCCCTATCTTCATCCGGCAATGTCTGACCGGTTGCTGGCGGGTTATTTTCAGAATATTTCCGGTGCGATCGTATTTTTTGGTCATTCCCACCGTATGATTGACCGTGTCATAGATGGCCGCAGATTTGTCTGTTTCCCGTCGGTCGGTCAGGCCCGGAACGGCGACATTCGGGCCGGTTATGGTCTGGAGATAGACGGGAAACTTAATTTCCGCTTTGTTGCCTGTGACGTCCGGAAGGTCATCGCTGATGTGCGCCGAATCGGTCTGCCGGAAAAATTTTGCGAACGCTGGATCAATTTT
>CAZBGF010000492.1:0-1772 GCA_964491255.1 uncultured Verrucomicrobiota bacterium | reverse complement strand
GATATTCTCCAGGCTTTCAGCGTTTGATGTCTCTTTGCCTGACCTGATCGCCGATCAAGATCGACTCCTACACGGAACCATGGTGTAGGAGCGCATCTCGTATGCGCGATTGTATGCGCTTCCTTCCTCTGACACTCGACACTTGACACGGCGGCGATTTTTCGTAGGCCCTCCATGAGCTGTCATTGACTTTGCCGGTGTGGTGTAGTATGCTTTACCGTGTCATGATGAAAAGGGTTTCCGATTTAATGAGTGAAGGTGCTGTGAATGTTGTGCGACAGCTCCATGATGCTGGATTTCTTGCGTTGTGGGCAGGTGGCTGTGTGCGCGATATGTTGATAGATAGAGTGCCGAAAGATTATGATATTGTGACCGATGCAACACCGGATCAGGTCATGCGGATTTTTCCACGTGCAATAGCGATCGGTAAGATTTTCGGGGTTGTTAAGGTGTTAATGAACGATTACGGCTATGAAGTGGCCACTTTCAGGAAAGATCATGCCTATTCAGATGGCAGGCGTCCAAAGAGTGTGACGTTTTCAGATCCGCAGACAGATGCGCAGCGCCGGGATTTTACGATTAACGCCTTGTTTTTCGACCCGCTTTCCGGAAACATTCACGATTATGTGAATGGGAAGAATGACATCAAAAAACGCGTGGTCCGCACTGTGGGAAATCCGAATCAACGTTTTGAAGAGGATCATTTACGAATGATTCGAGCAATTCGTTTTGCATTCACATTAGATTTTACGTTGGACTCCCATACGGCAGATGCTATTCGCCAAAACGCGGGCTATATTCAAAAAATAAGCTCCGAACGCATTCAGCAGGAACTGACCAGGATTCTTGTAGAGTCTCGAGCAAGCGGTGATGCCGTGGATCAACTCCAGAAAGTTGGTTTACTGAAGGAAATTCTTCCGGAAGTCGAGGCGATGAAGGGAGAGCAGCAACCGTTGCAGTTTCACCCGGAAGGTGATGTTTTCACGCATACCGTATTAATGTTGAATGCCTTAAAAAGCCCATCTCTTCAGCTGGCGTATGCTGTTTTATTTCATGATGTTGGAAAGCCAAAAACAGTCGGATTTGCCAAAGGCCGGATTCGGTTTGACAATCACGCCAATGTGGGTGCGGCTATGGTGGAACAAATTGGAAAACGACTTCGAATGTCTTCTAACGATATCAATGCTATCAGTTTCTGCGTTGGTAATCATATGCGGTTTATGGAAGTGCGGAATATGAGGCGATCAACGCTTATGCGCCTGGTCGGAGCGCCAACGTTTCCAATTGAACTCGAATTGCATTATTTAGACTGTATCGCAAGTCATGGTGATATCACCAACTATGAATTTCTGCTTGAGTTTCGCAAGTCCCATATGCAGAACCGTCCGGTTTTGCCAAAATCATGGATCACGGGGCATGATATTCTGGCTCTTGGCATTTCCGAGGGTCCGTGCATTGGGAAATGGAAACGAAAAGCGTATGAAGCTCAGTTGGAAGGTCATTTCGAAAACCGCGAAGCCATTATGGAATGGTTGAAGAAACTGATTGGTTCGTCTGATTCATTGTAACTGTTCAGGTAAATAGACCGATCCGAAAAGGTCTTTAAACTTAAGAATGCATATAACTACTCAGGCACAAAGCTCCAAAGGCACAGAGGCACAAAGCAGAAAGAAATCCAGCGAGCGGGACAAGCAGAATTTTCTTTGATTTTTTTCCGTATTATTTTGTCCATTTTGTTAATTTTGTCAAAAACTCTTAGTTCTTTCAGGATT
>CAZBGF010000491.1:0-1784 GCA_964491255.1 uncultured Verrucomicrobiota bacterium | reverse complement strand
ACTACCAGCCTTAATGGCGAATGGAATGTTATCATTGATCCATATAATGTCGGTGACAGTTTCAAATTTTTCAAGAAAGAAAAACAGCAGGTCAATAGCCGTCCAGTGGAATATGATTTTGAGAAATCCATTAAGCTTTCCGTTCCCGGTGATTGGAACTCCCAGCGCGAAGATCTGAAATTCTACGAGGGTACAATATGGTACGAAAGGACATTTTTATGCGAGAAGAGTACAATGAACCGGTTATTCCTCTATTTCGGCGCGGTAAATTATAAGGCGGCGGTTTACATCAATAAAGAGCTGATTGGCGAACATAGAGGAGGATTCACTCCATTCAATTTTGAAATCACTGATTATTTAAAAGAAGGTGATAATTCAATCGTAGTCATGGTCAATAACACTCGAATTATTGAAGGCGTGCCAACCATAAACACCGATTGGTGGAATTACGGGGGCATTACTCGAGACGTCATGCTTGTTGCCGTGCCTGAAATTTTCATCCAGGATTATCTGATTCAGCTTAAACCTGGCAGTATTAATGAAATTCTAGGCTGGATAAAACTAAACGGTATAAAATCGGAACAGGATATTACACTTCAAATACCGGAGTTAAATATAAATAAATCTTTTAAAACCTCTGCCCATGGTCTTGCGGATATTTCTTTTCAAGTCAATCCTAAGCTTTGGACTCCAGAGGATCCCAAACTGTACCAGGTAATCATTAAGTCAGGGAGTGATGTCATAAATGATCGTATAGGCTTCCGTACTATTCAGGTCAAAGGTAAAGATATCCTGCTTAACGGCAAGTCTGTTTTTCTGCGAGGCGTCTGCATTCATGAGGAAAAACCTTTTGAACAAGGCAGAGCCTGGTCATCAGACCATGCCCGCATACTACTTGGATGGGCAAAGGAACTGGGATGCAATTTTGTGCGTTTGGCGCACTATCCCCATAATGAAAACATGGTCCGTCTGGCTGAAGAGATGGGAATAATGGTCTGGGCCGAAATCCCGGTCTATTGGCACATTCAGTGGGAAAATCCGGAGACATATAAGTGTGCGGAAAACCAGCTTGGGGAGCTTGTCTCTCGTGACAAGAATCGCGCTGCTGTAATTTTATGGAGCATAGCAAACGAAACATCCATTAAAGAATCTCGAATGAAATTTTTAGCCAAGCTGGCAGAATTTGTTAAGAAAACAGATCCCTCTCGGTTAATTACAGCTGCGCTCAATGCCCTGAGTTACAAAGAAAACACTATTCTTATTGAAGACCCCTTGGGAGAGGTTATTGATGTCATAGGGTGTAATAGCTATTTGGGCTGGTACTCGTCTTTTCCTGTAGAAAAAATGGATGAAATCAACTGGGAATGCAGTGTTAACAAACCTCTGATTATGAGTGAGTTTGGAGGTGGAGCGCTGCAGGGACTGAACGGCGATGCCAAAACAGTCTGGACCGAGGAATACCAGGAGCGTATTTACAGACATCTGGTAAAGATGTTCAAACGGATCGGTTTTCTGCGCGGCACCACACCATGGATACTCAAGGATTACCGCTCACCCAGAAGGCCGCTTGCCGCCAGGCAGGACTACTGGAATCGCAAAGGTCTGATTTCGGACCGGGGTATCAAAAAGAAGGCTTTTTACGTGATGCAGAAATTTTATCGGGAAATAAAGTAACTACTCAGGCACAAAGCTCCAAAGGCACACAGCCTTCCCCTTTGTGGCTACGGCGGGCAGGCATAGGCACAAAGTCGTAGGAATACAGTGACTATTCAGCCGTCCCGATG
>CAZBGF010000490.1:0-1802 GCA_964491255.1 uncultured Verrucomicrobiota bacterium | reverse complement strand
TTTGACAACAGGTGTCCCCGGGGTCAACAATTGGTTTTTATCAACGATCATGTGTATAAACCCCCTATTGATTCATGTGCACGCCTACACAATGAAACACGTGACGCATCACTGGCGTTGCACTTATTGTTCTGTCAGAATCTTACTATACGCCGGCACGAATAAAAATCATATAAGCCAGGAGCAAAACGCCTGTCAGTGCGGCTACCCAGTTCAAATCTTTGATTCGCCCGCCAAGAATCTTGATAATAGGATAGCTGATGAAACCCAGCGCCAATCCATCCGCGATTGAATAGGTCAACGGAATACCAATCATGGTTAAAAGAGACGGGATGCCCTCCGAAGCATCACGCCAGTTAATTTTAGTTACATTCTGAATCATCATTGACCCGACGATCACCAGAGCAGGCGATGTAATCGGGGAATAGCTTCCCACCATTTTAACCAGAGGACTGAAAAACAGGGCGAGCAAAAACAGGCATGCCGTAACCAGGGTAGTAAGTCCTGTTCTCCCGCCTTGTTCAACACCAGCGGCGCTTTCAATAAAACTTGTAACCGTGCTGGTCCCACAACATGCGCCTGCTACCGTTCCCACCGCGTCTGAAATAAGAGCCTGACTGGCCCGCGGCAGTTTATTATCTTTAATGAATCCAGCTTGTTCGCTTACCCCGATCAATGTCCCGATCGTGTCAAATGTGTCCATGACAAGAAAAATCACAATAAACGGAATCATAGGCAACGTCAGAGCATGCACAATATCCATCTTAAAAAAAGTCGGCGCCATGGATGGCGGAGCCGAAACAATGGCCTTGGAAATAACAAAACGTTTCATCATCATAGACTCGGCAACAGGATGAGCTGACGCAATGGAAGCGGGGCAGTGGTCTAACCCGATACGAAATAACACGGCAAAAAGGGCGGTCCCCAGAATACCCCAAAGAATAGCGCCGTGAATGCGGCGCACATACAATACAGCCGTAAGAATCAGACCAAAGAAAAATACAATCATATCAGGAGACGCGAAATGGACATTCAGTTTGACAGCTGTGCCAGGGTCCTTGATGATGACGTTAGCGTTCTGGAATCCGACAAATGTAATAAACAGACCAATCCCAACGGCAATCCCGTTTTTCATACTCGGACTAACCGCGTCTATGAGCACAGTACGTATCCTCAAGAGTGAAATAATGAGAAACAGTACCCCGGCGATGAAAACCACGCCAAGTGCAACTTGCCATGAGTTTTTGAAGCCGACAGCTGCCGCTGCGGGAATGACCGTAAAGACAAAGAAGAAATTTTCGCCCATACCAGGCGCCTGGGCAATGGGATATCTTGCAACCAGAGCCATAACAGCTGTAGCCAATGCAGCGGCAATGCATGTAGCGGTCATCACGGCGCCGAAGTCCATACCCGTATCCATGCCAAACATCTGGCCGGAGAGAATGGCCGGCTGGAGAAAGATAATGTAGGCCATGGTCAGGAACGTCGTAATCCCAGCCATCAGTTCAGTGCGAACATTCGTCTTGTTCTCTACTAAACGAAAAAAATCTTTCATTTAATGACATATTAACTCATTAACCCTGATATTGCACGAACAAAGCCAAATTTTTCGGCTTTGTTCGCCTTTCAGGGCAGCCAATTGTACCGCACCCGTTTCGTTCTAAAACACCACGCAAAATATGGCAAGCTTGACTAGTGAAATATACAGTCTAATATTAATCCATAAACGCGGGTTATCTCTTTTTTATGTAGTACTGTAAAGAATTGTGTGTAAAAAGGAATGGGAGTAGTCAAGAGGAAAT
>CAZBGF010000489.1:0-1809 GCA_964491255.1 uncultured Verrucomicrobiota bacterium | reverse complement strand
CTTTGAAATTCCTATACATTCAAGTTAGGCATTTAGACTGCCACGTCGGCGGCAGGGTCGCCAAGTGGTCGCTTGCCGCGAAGCAGCGACATGAGAGTATCGGAATGTCGGAGTTCCAGAAATAACTGACTACTGAATGCCTGAGTAAACACATGTTGTGTTCTGCATTCGGATCGTATTACTACGACTTTGTGCCTGAATAGATACAAGTCTGAAGTCCAGCATATGAATTAAACATGTCATCAATCAGCAATATATCGGAATTATATTAAAATGGATTTCCGCTTAAAATCAACAGAAAATTTACGTGAAGGGATTTTGAAAAATCTGATTATCCTGAGTTTTTTCGTTTGCTGTTTTGTTCATGCTGAGCCTCTGCCGGACACATCTGAAAACAGCCTGCCGAATTCCGATCAGATACCAGGCCAGTCAAAGGAGACGTATACCGGTCATCAACACGATTTCTACGAACAATATATCGAGCGGATAACAGAACAATCTCCATTCCTGCGCGACACCAAACTCAGATGTAATGTCCGTGTTTATTACCTGAACCGGAATTACCATACATCCGGCATCCAGGAGAGCCTTGCCGCCGGTGGATACCTGGATTACGAGAGTGGTTCATGGCATGGTTTAAGCATCGGGTTAACTCTATATACATCGCAGAAAATTTACGGCCCTTCAGCTCGTGACGGCGCCAACCTGTTAGCAGCAGGACAGAAAGGCTATACCGTACTGGGCAAAGCCTTTCTGCAGGCCAAAATCAGCAAAACATTATTAAGGCTGTATCGTCAGGAGCTCGAAACACCTCTAATTAACAAATATGACGTTAAAATGACCCCGGTAACAGTTGAAGCTTATACCATCGAAAGCCGGGATATTCCTTGTCTGATGGTTCTTGCGTCTCACGTAACCGGGATAAAGCGCTGGACAGACACTGCTTTCACAAGTATGTCAGAAGCGGCGGGATTTAAAAATTCCAATAAACCGGTCACACTTGCGGGGCTTGTCTATACCCCAACTGAAAACTACACAGTACAGATTTGGGAATACCTGGCATACGATTTCATGAATGCAATTTATTTTCAGGCAGACGGCAATTGGGAACTCAAAAAGGACCTTTCTCTTTTCGGATCAATTCAGGCCATTGATCAAATAGACGTGGGCAAGGCCATGGCGGAAGACTTCCATACCGGCATGGCGGGAGTCAAATCCGGCCTGACCTGGATGGGAGCCACATTTGCGCTGGGCTTCACCAAAACTTCCAATGATCGCGACATCATCAACCCATGGGGTTCGTATCCTGGCTTTACCTCTATCATGGAGGAAGACTGTAACCTGGCCGGGGAAAACGCCTGGCTGCTGGAACTTGCCTTTGATTTTGAGCAAATCGGGCTCAAGGGCCTGAGCGCTTTCGCGGATTACACCGATTCCTATACTCCGGACACAGGCCAAAGCGCATCACCTGATCAAAAAGAATACAATTTAACAATAGACTATCATTTCAGCGGTAAATTGGAAGGCCTATGGCTTCGTCTGCGCGGAGCTGTCGTTGATAAATCCCAATCTTTAGATGGAGAGGATTACAGCGATTGTCGCTTTATCATCAACTATGATTTCTTATTGCTTTAGCCTGTATTATTCATGAAAAACATGAACAATCCACCTGTTGGGCTATGCTCAGGGTTAACCTTGAGCATAGCGCTGTTTGAGGTTGCCGGCGGCACCATTTCATTTCCAAACCCGTGAGCTCAAGGTTTCACGCAGGATCAGTTTCAGGCCTTTTCGGCCAGCGGTGGTTTTCAG
>CAZBGF010000488.1:0-1812 GCA_964491255.1 uncultured Verrucomicrobiota bacterium | reverse complement strand
ACATCACCTGAAGAATTCGAAGAATACTACGATCTGAGATGGCGCGTACTTCGTGGGCCATGGAGGCAACCACGTGGGAGCGAAAAGGATGAGTTTGACCCTATCGCAGACCACGTGACTGTGCGTGACGAGAACGGTAAACTTGTTGAGATCGGACGTCTACACCTAAACAATGATCGAGAAGCACAGATCCACTATATGGCGACGGAAGAGGATGCTCGTGGTTCCGGTGCTGGTCGAGTAATCATAGCGCAACTCGAAGCAATCGCGAAGGAGCGCGGTGTACGCCGGATAACGCTAAACGCCAGAGAGGATATAGTTGGCTTCTACGAGCATCTGGGATATCGTGTGACTGGCCAGGGCCCCACCATGTTCGATTAGATTAGACATTCGAAGATGGAAAAGGAACTGTAGCAGTGAAATAATTAATGTCACCCATTATCTTGATTAGGGTATGAATGGGTCTGGAAACTGAAAGGTGGCTATTCATGGAACCCTGAAAAGGAGGTATACGATGAAACCTTCACGAATCTTATCAGTTGCTAAATCAGTAATCTTTGCTTTCGGTATCATAGTGATCGTTTCGGAGTTTTCACACTCCGCATCATTAAAGCTTGAAAAATACGATGGAGGGATCTTCAACATTAGCAAGCCTAAAGGATGGGTGGTCATTACTGCCGGCCAGTGCAGCACGTTCGCATTTCTTCTGAAAGACCCATCAAGTCCGCTCCGTCAGGTATTTCACTTTGGGGAAGTCGGGCCTGTATACATGAGCCCACAGCAGAAGCAGATCGATATGCAATATATGAGGATGGGAGGCTATCCCGTGACATGGATCGAAATGCCCGTTGTGCAGCCCCTGACCCCCAGCAACTTTCTTTCACAATTCCACCTGATTGCCAGAACCCGGATTGCACAGTCCTTCATGCCCCAGTGCCCGAAGCTCGACAGGCTTACCATCATTTCTTTAACTAATCTGCCCAGCCCTATTGCAGGCGGGAGCGCAGAACTGATTCGAGCACTTTTCGTCAAGAATGGCAAAGTAGGCGAGGGGCTGTTTTCCGTAACTGTAGCGCCCATGTTGCCCCTCACCGGCGGACCGGGTGGAGGGATTGGGTACGGTTTCTTGGTAACCGGTATCACTGCTCCCCAGGATGAATTCAGAGATATCCAGAAAAATCTTGTTCAATCGATTGCCAGTTACACCATCAACAACCAATACGTCAGCCGGTGTCTTCAGCAGCAGGCCGCTACGTATGCCGGTATTTTGCGAGCCGGGAAGACCTTGAGAGAGACATCTGATATGATCGTGCGGGGATGGGAGAATAGAAACAGGACAGATGATATCATTGCGGAAAAACGGAGTGACGCAATTTTAGGTAACGAGCGGTTATACAACCCCGATACCGGAGAAGTCTATGAATTCGACAACGGATTCTATGACCGATACAATCTCGGCAGAAATCAGTATGAGATGAACAATCTACAGCTTCTTCAAAAAAACGACTACAATCTCTGGATGCAGGCACCCCTTAACGGTCCGCGACACCTGAGATAATGAGTAGGGGTCTGCCGTTGACTGTTTTCCTCTGGAACTACATATGAACAGGTTATTGAAATGATGAAAAGAGAATATTCGACAGGCCTAAACTTAAGAGCGGCGTTAAAGAGATAGGTGAAGATGTCAACTAACAGTCAACAGCAGACCCCTTTATAAAGGCAGTTTTCATACTGAGGTCTATTGTTATGCAAAAAATAGTACTTTTGCGACACGGCGAGAGCCAATGGAACAAGGAAAACCGATTCACCGGT
>CAZBGF010000487.1:0-1832 GCA_964491255.1 uncultured Verrucomicrobiota bacterium | reverse complement strand
ATATGAGTAAAGGCCGACACCCGCAGTCCGGCACATCCGGGCCAGCGTTGGCTTAAGTCTCCCCCCGTTGGTCAAGATATCTATGTAATCCTTTATCAATGTCCATTCACGCATCTTGATATTGTCGTTCCTATCTATAAAACTATTCCAACATACAAAGTTCTTAATTCCCATCTCTTTTTGAAGCTTAAGGAAAGGGGCCATTTTCCACGCCTGCTCAACAGTAGGCTCATTAAGGATAAAGGTGCAAACCTCTTTGTATCCATATGCTTCGGCAATTTCTTTAAGGGGTTGAAGAGCCTTTTTAAACCGAGCAGCTGGAATATCAGGCATCCCTCCCATTTCCTTTTTCCATTCCTCTCTGGTCGTATTTGGAGCGGCAGGTACACACCTTATGGCGAACAACTTTTCTTGATTCAGCCCGACACGCCGGCGAAGTTTCAAGGCCTCTTCAAAAACAGGATTAATCTTGACTTCAGTAAGGTTTTCATCATAAAAGACGTATGGAGCTTCTTCAAGAGTAGGAGTTACACCATGCGCTTTCATGTCTCTTAACTCTGCTTCCATCTGAATGGGTGTCTTTCTTTGTCCTCTTCCAACGACTGGCTGACCGGAAACAAGGCGGCATCGATAAAACATGAAATGTTCGAGCACGGGTTCTTCCAGGTTAAAGGGGAGGACCGTAATTTTTAATGGAATATCCAAACCCGGACTCTCAACAGGTGTTATGGAGATAATCCCTTTATACTCGCCTGGCCCGGCATCATCAGGCACATGGACAGTGACCCAGAATTGCTGACAATGTCCTTCAGAAATACTGACCGGCTGGAGTCTCTCAGCATCACGGATGATGAGTCTCTCAGGGATCTCTGAATCAGGGTGAGTGGCATCAAGATAGCGGATTTCTCCTGTACTTGGGTGTTGCGTCCGGATTGAATTAGTCTTCTTGATCAGATCAACACGAACCAGCTCATCATCGTTGAGTAGAAGTTCCGGTATAAGGACAGGAGGACCTATGAAACCAATGGCATTGTCTGCATTCCACGGCTGAGTGCCCTGATACCAGCATTTCACCAGTTTAACATCTACAGATGAAGATTCTATAACGGCATTCTTCCCTTTCAAGTCGGAAACCGAGACAGTGACTTCCTGGATATCTGATGCGGGTACAACAGCAAAAGAAACAGGTTCGTATTCACCGGCACATGCATCGAGATACAGTTCCTGCACAATTTTCTTGTCATCAATCAAATCGTAGGGCAGGAACCGGCGATTGGTTGAAGCAGACTCCACTACAAAAACCAGAAAAGGCGCTTCTCCTTTACCTCGAAATTCAGCCACTCTTACAGCATTTATTAAAGGATGCAGCTTGACAGACATAACAAGAATTTCCTCCTTTATGCCTAAACGCTCTTTTAGGATCTTTCCCGTCTCTACCAATTTTTTCACTCTTGCTTGCAGCGCAGTCAGGTCTCTTTTGCCTTGTCTGAGTTTAGGGCTTACATCTTTTTTCAATAAACCTTCTTTGATATCATCAATAGATACAATCGCCTTTTCTACATGACCGAGCATTGTATCAATTTCACCCAGCAGCTCTTTTTTGGTCTTATCTATTGCCTGCGCGGTAAACTCTGCTCCAAGCTGCTTAGCCCGTGCTTCTAATATTTTCGCCTTCTCTCCATCCTTTATAAAAACCATCTTACCGAAATTCTGCGGCTCGTGATTGTGCTTAATAACAGGTGACCACGTGCTGCACTGGGCCACTTTTTTTAGCCACACTTTATTTCGTACAAAGTTGACCCGCCAAGATGAGCCGTCTTTTGGACGAATAG
>CAZBGF010000486.1:0-1833 GCA_964491255.1 uncultured Verrucomicrobiota bacterium | reverse complement strand
CACAAAGGCACAAAGGCACAAAGGCACAAAGGCACAAAGGCACAAAGGCACAAAGCAGAAAACAGAAAGAAATTCCGTAGTTGGAATTCAGAATATAATAATGAATTAGATTTAATATTCTGACTACTTTTCTGCAAAATTTCTATTTTGCAGAAATCTACATGACTGGAAAAAAAGGAGGCATTTAAACATGGATCTTAAGACACGTACAGAACAAGGAGTTGTCGTAATAGAAGTTTCGGGCCGTTTGGATGCCCTGACTGCGACCGATTTCGAGAAATACTGCACAGATGCGATTAAGAAGGATTTAGGTAAAATGGTTGTGGATTTATCAGGTTTGGAATATATCAGCAGTGCCGGTTTGCGAAGTCTGCTGACTTTGGCTAAGCAATTGAAGGTGTCCGGCGCCTCTCTGGCTCTATGCAATCTTTCCGGGATTGTGAAAGAAGTTATGACAGTATCCGGGTTTAATCAGTTTTTTCCGGTTTTTAACGATCTTCAAAGCGCTATCAAAGGCGACATATAACGCGGGCTCTTCGTCACTTATCCCCAAAACTGGTGCCCACAGCGCGAGCAGCCTTGACAATTTGATTGTCAGGCGTAACCAGCTTCAAATGTTCTATGGCTTTCTGAATGGGTACGGATTCAACTCGGATTCCATGCAGGGCTACCATTCGTCCGAACTGTGCTTCAGCCGCCAGATGGCAGGCCATGACGCCGAATTCGGTAGCCAGTACCCTATCGAATGATGTTGGGGTTCCACCTCGCTGAAGATGGCCAAGTACTGTAACACGTGTTTCAAGATCTGTTGATTCGGTAATGGCCTTGGCCACATAATCGCCTATACCACCCAATTGTTTAGCGTCGGTGCGTTTTCGGTCGTATTTTTTCACAATTTCTCCAACATCAGGGCATTTTGCGCCTTCCGCCACACAGATAATACTGAACCGTTTTCCGTAGAGACTGCGCTGTTTAATTTTGCTGAATAGAAAATCCCATTGAAATGGAATTTCCGGAATAAGGATTACATCCGCTCCCCCGGCCAGTCCTGCTCTAAGAGCGATCCACCCGGCATAACGGCCCATCACCTCGATGACCATTACGCGGTGATGCGAAGAGGCAGTGGTATGCAGGCGATCGATTGCTTCAGTCGCAATAGACACGGCTGAATCATGGCCAAATGTCAAATCTGTAGCAGCCAAATCGTTATCAATCGTTTTTGGAACCCCCACGATATTAGCTCCCAAACCCATCAATTTGTTGGAAATCGCCATGGTTCCGTCGCCGCCTATTGTGATCAGGGCGTCGAGATTCCATTTGCGATAATTTGCCATGGCCTCATGGGATGTGTCCATAATTGTTAATTTTCCATTCGGCTCTTTGCGCGGGAAGTGCCAGGGATCACCTTTATTAGACGTGCCCAGGATAGTGCCGCCCTGCGTAATAATACCGGAAACATCAGTGTTTTTCAGTTCACGCATCCGACCTTCTACTAGTCCTTCGAAACCATCCGCGATACCAATAACGGAACAATCTTAATCGTTCATAGCGGTTTTCGATACTGCCCGAATGACAGCGTTAAGACCCGGGCAATCGCCACCCCCGGTGAGAATGCCTATTTTCTTTATATTAGTTGATGTCATTTTGTCATTTTGTCCTTTTGTGGATTTCGCAGTTACACACTTATTTATGTTGAACAGCATATCGTTTATTATGAATGGAAATCAAGCGGTTTTATTTTAGTGTGGTGTCCGCTAAATAGCTTGAACAATGACACCGCATATTTTGCAGTGTCCGCAAGGCGTCGCGAAAAAAGCGATGCTGTGTATCGTT
>CAZBGF010000485.1:0-1848 GCA_964491255.1 uncultured Verrucomicrobiota bacterium | reverse complement strand
AAACATATTAAAGCTAGCTCCGGCTGGTGAAAACAATAAATATTTGTTTTTAGACGGGAAGGAGAAGGGTTTCAAAAATGTCTTCGCCTTTTCATATTCCCAATAAACGTCTCTTGCCTTTGATTGTGCTGTTGGAGTAATACCTAACCAATCATAATAATCAATGAAATCGCCCCTATAAACTCTATCTGGTTTAGCTGGAATATCATGGGGCCTTTTTAGACATTTTTTTATTTTCCCCTTTAAGAATTTTCTTCGCCAATCTGTTACACGTTCAAGACCTAATGACCTTGCAAATGACCGTGCGTTTCTGAATGACCTCCATTTGCCGTGTATTCTTCCTTCATATCCTAAATAAGCAGCCCAGCCCGGAAAATCATCAGGGAATGCTTTGTCAGGATTTGTAAACAATTCAGATGGTACCGAATCCTTACCAAACAATTCTCCTCTCAAAAATGCTTTGTATTCATCCGTAGACTTTAGTCCTTGTTTTTGAATGAAATCTTTATGTTGCTTATATGTCCACCGTTTTCTCTTCATGTAAGAGATATTTATTGTACCGAGAAAATCAGCCCAATTAGTCCACCCATAACCAACATAAGATAGATCGGGTGCTTTTGGTATATCTTCTGGCACAAGTCCCTCATAGTTGTCGACATAGTGAGTGCGGGATTTAAATCCCAGTTCTCTTACAATTTTCCTCGCCTCCTCAAAGGGTCTCCAACTCAGCTTTGCCAGTCGGCTCCACACTTTCAATTCGAGATTCTCAACAAAGTTTTTAATGTCAAGTTTCTCTGCCAGCCGCTTATCAATATCAATCTGAATGGTATTGCCACCCCGTCTTTTCTGTGATATTGCTCGAAAATACTCAATGATCCGTTCATCATTAGAAGCCAAGGCTCGGAGCGTCATTAGAATGGCAGTGAATGCTTCCGTTTCCATGAACTTTTCGCTTTCCTCAGTCACCAAAACAGGAACGATAACATAGCCGTATCTCTTTCCTTCGCTTACTCTCAACGCTCTCCCCACCGCCTGCACAATATCAATGGTGCTTTTCTTGGGATCGGCAAACAGCACACAGTCTATATCCGGTATATCAACTCCTTCTGTCAGACAGCGGGCGTTAGTCATCAGCGCTCTCTTTGAGTTCTCGAAGTCCTGCATATGTCTGTCGCGCTTTGAAGTCGGCATTTTGCCGGAGACGTGGTAACTCTCCACATTCCATAGGTTGGGGAACAACTCCGTGAAGATAGGCTGATTATCGCAGAAGGCTTCCGCTCTGGCGATACTGCTGTGGAAACTGACGGCGTGGCGGATGTTGAACTTCCTAACAGCTTTCCGCAGGGCGACCAATGAAGCTAATGTATTCGCTTCCATTTCTGAGTCCCACCTTCCTCGTGTCGGACGCACAAAGGCACCACGCTGCACGAGGTCAGCAATTTCGTCCTTGCCGATCATCATTGTCACAATCTTATAATCACTCAATACAGGAGGGTCTTGCTCCAACGCTTCTTTAAATGACAGCATTTCAAAAGTTTCACCATAGACGTCATTATCATCCATACTGATAATTCCGTCCCGCTTTCCGGCGTAGCGTCTTTCGGTGGCGGTCATAAAAAGGCGCTTTCTGATCTTGATCCTCTCATCAAAGAGAAGATGCGCGAAGGTCTTGTCTTTGGTTCCAACAGTTTTGTGTGCCTCATCCATCACGCCTAAGTCGAAGTTGCATCTGGCGAGTTTCGATGCCTCAGCAAGTGATTTCCCACTCTGGTACGTGGTGAACACCACAACTTTACCTCTCCGACGCTTGCGCAGCCATTTGGCGATGGTTTCAGGATCGGTAACAGC
>CAZBGF010000484.1:0-1852 GCA_964491255.1 uncultured Verrucomicrobiota bacterium | reverse complement strand
TACGTCGGCAGGATATAACGCGGTTTCCCATGTATCAGCGGGCACGACAGGGACTTGGATATTTATCGCAGGAGCCTTCGATTTTTCGGAAATTGACTGTGGAAGAGAATGTCATGGCCATTTTGGAAATGCTTAAGATGAGCCGTGAGGAGCGAGAAAAACGACTTGATTTTTTGCTGAATGAGTTAGGCATCAGTCAATTAGCCAAGCAGAAAGCCTTTACACTCAGTGGTGGAGAACGTCGCAGACTTGAAATTGCGCGCGCATTGGTGACTGAGCCTTCTGTGATTTTATTGGATGAACCATTCAGCGGGGTTGATCCTTTGGCAGTGTATGATGTTCAGGAAATTCTCAAGAAGTTAAAAGGAGATGGTTTGGGCATTTTAGTTACGGATCATAATGTCCGCGAGACTTTAGCCATTGTGGATCGGGCATATTTGATTTGTGAAGGCAGTGTGTTGAGGGATGGCACCAGTTCATTCTTGGTTAATGATGCATTGAGTCGGGAATTGTACCTGGGGCCACGATTCAGCATGTAACGGTAAGAAGGAGGTATGTATGGCGGCAGATATTAACATCACAACTCGGCATATTGATAATCTTTCGGATACAGTAAAAGATCACGTTCATGCGAAGCTGAATGTTTTTTTTCAGGAATATCCTAGAATCGAGTATATTCATGTGATATTGGATGTTCAGAAATTCCGGCAAATTGCGGAAGTTGTTGTTCAAGCGAAGGATCATGTCAGGATTGAAGCTAAAGAAGTAACCGATGATATGATTAAATCCATAGATAGTGTTGTTGATAAAGTGGATCGTCAGTTGCGGCGTTCCCGAGAGAAAACAGTGGATCATAAAATCAGTGGGCATCGAACAAAATTATCGGATTTTGAACAGCCGACGGAACTCGGTTCATGAAGGCAGGCTTATGACAGTTACTGTATCAGAGTTTTTCGAAGCGGCTCATGAAAAGGCTTCTTTGAGTATTGTTACGGGCGAGAAATGGGTGTCACGGCATATTCAGGAACCGGCTATCAATCGTCCGGGCCTGGCTCTTGCCGGTTTTTTCAAGCATTTTGCCTTCCGCCGTATTCAGGTGTTGGGCCTGGCTGAAAATGAGTATCTATCGAATATGAAACAACAGCAACGAAACGAATGTCTGCGGATGCTGTTTCAGAAGCATATTCCCTGCCTGGTTATTACCCGGAACCGGATTGTTTGGCCTGAGATACTGAATCTGGCACGGGAATTCAAAGTGGTGGTTATGCGCACGCCATTGATTACGGGGGCATTTATCAATATGGCAACGTTGATTATGGAGAATCTCATTGCGCCTCGATTCACGGCTCAGGGCACTATGATGAATATTATGGGCATTGGTGTGCTTATTGAAGGAAAGGCTGGCATTGGGAAAAGCGAAGCGGCTTTGGCTCTGATTGAACGTGGATACAGTCTGGTTGCTGATGATGTAACCATATTACGCCGAGATGATGATAAAACGATTATGGGAACTTCGAGCGAAGTGGTTCGTTATCATATTGAGATTCGCGGGGTGGGTATTATTCATGTGCCCAGCCTTTTCGGAGTGGCTTCAGTCATGGAAGAAAAAGGGTTGGATTTAATCGTGACATTGCGTAGAATCGAGAACTTCAAAGATAGAGAAAGGGAACTCATTCCGCAGACGCGGGATGTGATGGGTGTTCCTATCCCGCATTTAGTCATTCCTGTGGCTCCTGGAAGGGAGCTGTCGAATATAATTGAAGTCGCCACCTTGAATGAAAAACTCAAGCGTCTCGGTCATGATGCAGCCAAGGAATTGGACGAAAAACTGATGACGGTTATGACTAAAGGG
>CAZBGF010000483.1:0-1860 GCA_964491255.1 uncultured Verrucomicrobiota bacterium | reverse complement strand
GAAAATGCTGTCCCGCCTTGATGCCAGGGAAGAATGGGGCATGAAGATATATTGTAATTCCAACAAATTAAAAGCTGTTCTTGAGAAAGAAGATGAAAAGATTAAGGAAATCGATCGGGATATAATCCCGGCCGGCAACGGAAAGGCTTATCTCCTGAAGAAAAAGAAAGAAGAGCTTATCAATACGATTCTAACCAACAGAATTTCTGAATATACCCAGGATTGTTTTGATCGCCTGAAAGGGCAGAGTGTAGAGGGTAAAATCAACAAATTATTACCTCCAGAGGTTACTCAAAAAAAGGAGCAAATGGTTTTAAACACCAGCTTTTTAATCGACAAAAAACGAATAAACGAATGTGATACTCTGGTAGCTTCGCTTAAAAACGAATATGAACAGATAGGATTTGAATTTGCATGGACCGGCCCCTGGCCGCCATACAATTTCTGCTCCATCGCCGAAAAAAGAAGGTAAATGACATGAATGAAGCCACGCTGAAAACCAAAGATGTGACCCTTCTTGAGATATTGGATAGAGTTTTAGATACAGGCGTTGTTATCTCAGGAGATATCGTTATTTCCGTGGCTGATGTTGATCTGATATATGTAGGATTAAAAGTTCTACTCAGTTCCGTCGAAACCATGACGCGTTTAAGAGGCGCTCCAATTGAAGGCCCTATGCAGGAACCAACGTAGTTCACCCCCACACCAAACCTTTTGGTGTGAGGGTGTGTAAGATACCGCACACGTAAGTGTGCGGAGAACAGGACCCCACGCTTACGAGTGGGGAATTTAAGAGCCTTGGCACAACTAAAAAAGCGTATAAATGCATGCCTCGAGGAGTAATTGGTGTGAGGATATATACCTATGCAATAATAGATTCCAATGCTGAGATCCCTACCCACATTACAGGGCTGGAAAAATCTTGCGTCTACAATATTCCCTACCATGATATTGGCGTTGTCGCGAGCACGTTTCATGAAGACATCTCCAAAATCACTCAGAAACATATTCTGGTCCACGAAGAAGTCGCCGAAAAGCTGATGGTTGCATATACGGTTCTACCCATGAGACTTTCCACTGTATTCCATGCAAAGAAGGATATTCTTCGCATGATGGAAATCTATTACAGTGACTTCAATGCGAATTTATCCAGACTCTACTATAAGGTCGAGCTTGGTATCAAGGTCATCTGGCCCGGAGACCAGATAAAAGAACGTATCATCAATGACTTCAGAAAAAGGGATGTGAGTGTCCCTGTGTCTGGTGACTCGCTGTCAAAAAAGTTTATTCGGGAAAAGTTTGAGCAGTATAAAATAAGTAAGCGATTCGAAAAAGAGGCAGAGAAACGGATTGCCGGCATTGATCAGGCATTCACCGGGTTGGCCGCCGAAAAAAAGCTCAAGAAATTACAAACTAAGAATTTGCTTTTAAATGCCTCTTATCTGGTAGATAAAGAGAAACAGTCTGATTTTAAGAAAGCGTTTGACCATTTAAGTCGTACTCATGGAGACTTTCAATATATGTTGAGCGGTCCTTGGCCGCCTTATCATTTTATTACCCTGACAACAAAGGATAAGATTTAACAATGGACAAAACCGTAACAACTGGCTCACCAGAAGCGTTTATCGAAGAAATAGAAAAAATCCAGACCGCGCTTCCCAGAAAGATTGACGCCAATCCCGACAATGTAGACAAGGGGCTTGCGAAACTGGTCCTTACACTTGTAGAGTTATTGCGCAAACTCATGGAAAAACAGGCCATGCGAAGGATCGAAGCCGGTTCTCTCACGGATGATGAGATTGAACGAATTGGAGAGACATTGATGAAACTGGAAAATAAGATGAACGAGTTAAAAGCAAC
>CAZBGF010000482.1:0-1866 GCA_964491255.1 uncultured Verrucomicrobiota bacterium | reverse complement strand
AAAGAAGACAATCGTTTGATCGGATACTGCTTATTAAACAGCATTGACCACGTTGCTGGTCATGTTATATTTGCTATATTAATTTGGGGAAAAAGATGCATGGGGCAAGGGGTATGCCACTGAAGTAATCCCATTGCTACTTAAGTATGCCTTTCATACTTTAAACCTAAATAAAGTATGGTTGAAGGTGAATGCCCCTAATATTGGCGCAAGTAAGGTTTATGAAAAAACAGGCTTTAAGAAAGAAGGGGTGTTGAGAGAAGATAAGTTTTGTGACGGGAAACTCTGTGATACCATTATAATGAGTCCTTCAAGGAAGGAACAGGAGGAACAGAGTAGTTTTTCTTAGAGCATGTATAGCAAGACTGCCGTATTCGTTTTACCTATACGTTTTTACCAGAATTTTCCTTTCCCTCAGCATCTGTTTTTTGATACTCTCTTTCATGAAAATATTCCTTTCTGGTTGCCTGTCCGAGCTGACGCTCGCGTCAGCCAGGGATGATTTCCTTCTCTTTTCTTAACGAAGAATTTAGAAAAGGATTTTATTATCAGTCCCGATGCAAGATCGGGATTGATTGTCACTTACAATGAATACAAATAAACATCTTAAACGAATTGCCTTTATTGGAGCCGGCGGTTATGCGCGGACCCATATGACGCGTCTGCAAAAAATTAAAGACGTGAAAATCGTCGGCGTTAGTAGTAGAACTCTGGCGACTGCCCAATCTGCTGTACAAGATTTTGGAGGAAAAGCGTTTGACAATGCGGAAGATATGCTGGATGAAATAAAACCTGACGCCGTATTCATCTGTGTAATTCCCGGAGCTCATGGTCATCCTGAACGTCTGGTTATTGAGCGGAATATACCCTTTCTGGTTGAAAAACCCATTGCTCTCAATATGCAAATTGCCCGGGAGATTGAAAAGGAAGTATCCGCACGTAATCTTATTACTGCTGTTGGTTATCAATGGCGTTACCTGGACATTGTCCAGAAAGCAAAAGCCTTGATCGGAGATTCGCCAATTCTGCTTGTCCAGGGATATTGGCTCTCACGAAAGCCGAATCTTGCCTGGTGGAATGATCCGGCTCTTTCCGGAGGACAGATTGTTGAACAGGCGACTCACATGATCGATCTTGCACGCTTTTTCCTCGGAGAAGCAAAAGAAGTAAATGCCGTTATGTCGCCTCCGGCAAGAGGAAGCAATGTCCCGGCTGCATCTGCGCTGACCATTCGTTTTCAGAATCGTATTCCAGCTACTATAATCTGCGCCTGCGAACTTCCCATACGCTACAGATGCGGATTTATTATTCACACAGAAGAAAAAATCCTGGAACTTTTTTCCACACGCAGTGGTATGATGAACGTTGTGCTAAATGTCAAAACATCCGATAACGAAGAAACATTTGCGCCTGTCTACGATCCGGTACTCAGACAAGATGAAATTTTCCTGAAAGCCATAGACCTGAATAATCCGGCATTGATACAAAGCGATTATGCTGATGCCGTAAAGTCTCTTAGAATTTCGCTTGCAGCAAATGAAAGCAATGCATTGGAAAAATCAGTAACCATTTAAAATTAGGCCCGGCTTTCGCCGGACAACTTTAAAGGAAATCGGTCATTCCTGGCCGATCAACAAACAGGCAAGAATGCCTGTTCTCCTTTAAGATACAATTCGATCAATTCACTTTGAAATTCTTATGCAGTCAGAATATTCTGAATTCCCTGGCCGACACCCTGGCCGGCGCGAGCGCCAGCTCGGGCACAGGCGAGCGTAGGCTCCCCCGTACGTACGGGGCGGGCAAGCTGAAAAAAGTCTAACCATTTAAATCTAACAGGAGGAAAACAAAATGACCGAAGAATTAAAA
>CAZBGF010000481.1:0-1870 GCA_964491255.1 uncultured Verrucomicrobiota bacterium | reverse complement strand
ATCGTTCAGCAGTCCACAAGGATGGATTATCCGGGCGGTCTGATTTTCCACACCCAAGTTGGTCATAGAAGATCACAGGGCGTTCATCAGACAATGCCTGAAAGGCTGCGAGATTATGATGATTACCTCCCGGCCCGCCGTGCAGAACCAACGCAGGCGGTCCGTTTCCGGAGCCAATTCTGCCGTACCATAATCTGTAGGTGTCATCGTCATAGATGTAGTCGACAAAACCTTGATAATCATAATCAGGTTCGGTTAAGATCTTTTCTACAAATGCTTGTTCTTCATTCATCGTCTTTTCACCTCGCGACATACAGCCGCTTGTCAATTCTACAGTAAACGTACAGAATACGATCAAACATAATAACCGTTAACAACTGATTTCTTCTGCCATAAGTCCGTCGAACATAGAGTCCGGCGGATGGAATGACTTGTTAACCTGATTAATTCATGAAAACTACGTTTTCATTCATCTGTTGTAAATAGAGCTTATACGAAAAGGTATTTTCGCGGTTATTTTTCCCTGTCCCCAACGGGGACAAACCTAATAGCCAGGGGTGAAACCCCTGGCTATGAAGTTGAACCCCTTCAGGGTTCCTTTTTTATTCGTCAACCCTTTTCGGATTGGGTCTAAATAAAAGGGTATCCAATTGCGTTTTATCGCCAAGTTCAGCGAATAAAACAGTCGCAATTATCCTTTTTTGATTCTAAACGTTATGCGTCATCCTTCGCGCGGAACGTGCGATAGGGTAGACTCACTGGTTGGGTTTTCTTCCATAGATGCCGCCTTTACACCAAAAAAGAGGTATACCATTGTTATCAGAAAATACCACAGACCAGCGACAGGAACGCTGATCTCAGCTATACCAAGAATTGTTTTGATGATGATGCAGGGGGTCACAGCAACGACGGAAAGACGAAGAAGCTCCACATATTTCCTCTTGCATTTGCACAAAGAAGAAAACAGCATGCCTATGACTGCATAGAGAAGCAGTTGAATGATTCTGACTGCGAAAGAACCCAGGAGAACCTGCGGGTAAAACACGATTGCCGCAAACTTTTTTGCCGTGGCTAACCAGGCTGTTATCCTGTTTTGATCCAGCGTGAACGATTTAATCTTCTTAAAGCTGAAAGTGCGGGTTTCAATCTGATTCTCCTTGAATATAACCTCTGTTTTTGTGACCAGCCCCAGGGCATCCGTGTCTGCCAGGGAAGTAATTTTTCCCGTTGTGTCGATCACAACTAGAGCTTTGTCCGTTTCCGGGACCCTGATGTAGTATGGCTGAGGCTCCTCAATGGAGGCTTTCCCATTAACAATAGAGACTTTTGGAATTTGAGTAACTATCTTTGGCGCATCATTGTCGATAAAGCCGGAAAGGCCCACATGCATTCTGACAACAGCGGGTATCCAGCAAACAGCCAGAAGCAACAGTAAATAGGCAAAACCTGTTCCCTTCCACTGAGTGCAAACATCGCGATATAGCGTCTTGGAAAAGAAGGACAGCACCGGTATGTGAATTATTGAGTATTGTTTCATTAGTCTATGTTTCTCCTTTTATTTTTGGCCTAACCATTGATTGACAGGTCAATTTGCCCTGGTAAATTGATATTGAGGGTGTTTTCGGGCAAATTTGCACCTGCTTGATTATCACCCTCGTGTTATGCATGTTAAATCGTGGTCGAACCACGATATATCTTTCAAAAATCAGGGGTAAGCATCAAATTATCGTTTCCATCATTCATACACTCGTATCATAATATACTATACCAACATCCGACTTCTCTTAAAAGCGAAAATAATATGAAGATATTATGTGGGCACTGTCAAGAAAAGTGTGTACTTTTAGATAGAAGCGGATCGCCGATAGAT
>CAZBGF010000480.1:0-1881 GCA_964491255.1 uncultured Verrucomicrobiota bacterium | reverse complement strand
TTGCGGATGCCATTCAGTCCGGACAACTCAACGCCAAAATCGGTTGTGTTCTCTCGGATGCATCGGATGCTTTCATCCTTGAACGCGCCCGGAAACTCGGGATTCCCGCAGAGTATATTGATCACGCGCCTTATAAAACCAAGCTGGAGGGTGAAGCTGAAACAAAAATTATTGAACGCCTGCGTTTTTATAAAACAGAATTAATTGCCCTTGCCGGATACATGCGAATCATTAAATCAAAACTTCTGGAAGCGTTTCCAGCACGGATCATAAACATCCATCCAGCACTGCTTCCCGCATTTCCCGGGCTGGAAGCATGGAAACAGGCGCTTGAGTACGGGGTGACAATCACAGGCTGTACTGTTCATTTCGTGAATTCCGGCATTGATACAGGGCCTGTTATTCATCAAAAATCCGTTACGGTTTTTGATGATGATACACCTGAAACGCTTCATGCGCGTATTCAGATACAGGAACACATTGCCTATCCCGAGGCAATCCAGTGTATTATAGATGGAAAAGCATAATTACTCAGCCAAAAAGGCAATTATCAATTCGGAGTTAGGAACCCGGAATTATCCTGAACAGCATTTCCCGTTCCGCGCTCAGCGTTCTGCGTTCTCTTTTTTGTGTATTGGGGTCTTATTGGCCACTTGAGTGACGGAAAAACATGAAAAACAACACACTTCCCCCGCCAAAATGGAACGGAAAACGTGTTGAAACAGTATACAGCGCTCTTGATAACACCTATGGCCCCCTTCCCCGACGCTCCATGGAATCTCCCGTTGATGTTCTGATTCGAACCATACTGTCCCAAAACACCACCGACATCAACTCAAACAAAGCTTACAATGCATTACGCCGTAAGTTTCCAAAATGGACGAATGTCTTAAAAGCCAACCCCCATAATCTGGCCACAACCATACGATGCGGTGGCCTGGCAAACATCAAGGCTGAGTATATTCAGAAAACACTTCGAATGATTCACGAACGTGAGGGGCAAATCACACTGAACCATCTCAAGACGCTTCGCACCGAGGATGCTTTGAACCAGTTAACCTGCCTGCCTGGCGTAGGAATCAAAACAGCTTGTTGTGTTCTATTGTTTGGCTTTAATCGGCCAGTTATGCCGGTTGACACTCATGTTTACCGCGTTGCCGTCCGCCTGGGTTGGGTCAAACGCGGCGTCCCCATCAACTGTGTTCACACTATCCTGGAGCAGATGATACTTAAGCGCTGGATTTTACCCATACATCTTTACGTTATTCAACTGGGCCGCACCATCTGCAGACCGCGCAAACCAGACTGCAGACATTGTCCGATTTATCAGCACTGTTTCTATTTCCAACGCGTCAGCATCCAAGAAAAGGTAACGGAGTGTCGGAGTATCGGTGTATAGGAGTAACAAGCGTGAAGCGCTAAACGAGATACAAGCAATGCTAATAAAAAGGTCATTTCTCTTGAGATTTTTTTTACTTTGCGCCTGAGTAAACATCTGACTTATCAGCCGCCTTATCGTCTTTTTCAAATTCCTGAATAATCAAGATAGACATTATCGAAAAATCCATTATAATGCTCACATATTATTAAAAGTGAGCTGAAGTGACTAAAGTGATAAGTGAGCTAAAGTGATTGAAGTTTCACTTACAACTTTTAATCTTATTAATCTGCGCACACTCGCCTCGCCGGAGCCGGCTATGGCGGAACGCGGGTCTGTGTCCAAAAAGAAAATTCAATCAGGTTAAAACCATATGACGTCATGGATGTATTTATGAAAAAAATTATACTCGGCTTACCAAAAGGAAGCCTCCAGAACGCGACTTTTCTAATCATAAAAAAGCCGGCTTCACGATAACGACTGATGCACGTTCTTATATTCCC
>CAZBGF010000479.1:0-1883 GCA_964491255.1 uncultured Verrucomicrobiota bacterium | reverse complement strand
GGGAGACAATCATTCGGTGCATAAAAGGAATGGCGGAAATATGCCACACACCATATGCAAGCACACTCAAATACAAAGGCAATAGATATGCGAGATGGCGTTGACCGTAATATGATCCAGCAAAAATGAGCGCAAGCCAATAGATTAAAAACCCGGCCAGCAGAAACAGGGCTATAATCCAGGCCCGACGATACCGCACACGGTTCAACACCAACCCTGTAATCGCCAGTCCACCAGTAACCACGAGGAATCCTGCTCGTATCGTCGTGCCACCCCATGACGCGCTTTTAAATAAAAGCCACACAAATGAAGCAAATGGTGTCTGCAGTTCGCCAAAGATACGTTTGATCTGTTCTTTCGATTCTGGGTTTAATTGGTCTTTCAGGAAGAAAGGCAGACCCCACTCCATAAACAACAATGGTAGACCGATTAAAACACTCACGGCCAGCCACCACCAGAAGTCCTGCCGCGCACGCGGTTCGCGCAGCGCCCGACGCCCTAAAATCCATCCCAGAAACGGAACAAAAAAGGCTCCGACCCACCAGCCCGAAACGTGACTGTATGTCATGAGGAAGAAACCGATCTGGGTCAAAACATGAAAGCGGATCGGAAACGGGGCACATTGATTGCGATGACGATAAGCCCACAGACATGCCCATGCCTGCAAAGTCACGCCAAGCAGAAGCGGCGAATAAAAATAAGCCTCCCTGCTCAACTGGATATGAAACGGATTGACTGCCAACCACAGTGCCAACAGCAAGCCAAACAAGCGCCCGGCCAGTTGACGCCCCAGCATATACATGCCAAGAACAGTCAGGATTCCGAACAATGCGCTCGGAAGGCGGATCATGAAGGCAGTCGGGGGGAGATGCAGGACATCAATGAAACACTTGGTGATGGCCAAGGGAAAAGGAAACTGGGACGTAGCCCCCATCAGGTCCATCCACTTGGTAAAAACCACCCAGCCGCTCAACGGCCGGTGGCAGATGTCAAAAAAGAGCATGGTGTCCCCCCGAAACGCGGAAACACCCAGATGGAACAACCGAAAGCCCGTAGCTAATGCAACGACCAATACCAGAGCTATTCCTATCCATTTCGTTCTTGCTGTAATAATATTATTCATGTGTAAGTGATAATCAATTTTGAAACGCTCCAAACTGATAATAAAATCCTTTCAAAGAAAAAAAAGAAAGGAACATTTTCATGAAAAAGAGTATCAAAAAATAAATGCTAAAGGAAAGAAAAAAAAATGGTTCCGCCCCAGCGGACCAGCAGAAGCTGAAAAAAATGTTTTTGGCATTCCCAGACAGATGGAAATCAATGGTTTTGAGTTGCTCCACATGCAGGTTGGACACGTTGCCAAACTAACATCACTCCCATTCCATCATCGTGATCCATTCGATCGTATGCTCATCAGCCAGTGTCTCGCTGATAAACTATTTTTTGTCAGTTCGGATTCAGTGTTTGAGAGCTATTCTGTCAGAAGAATCTGGTAATAAATTCTGGCCAATCACGAATTGCACCTTTTCAAAATTTGTGCACAAATTTTGAAAGGTGAATTCAACGTGTATGCATGGCATGGGATACTGCTCAACGGCCGGTGGCAGATGTCAAAAAAGAGCATGGTGTCCCCCCGAAACGCGGAAACGCCCAGATGGAACAGCCGAAGACCCGCGGCCAATGCAACGACCAATACCAAGACAACGACCAACTCGCCTGAGCGAAGCGCTTCCCGCCTTCGCGGCTCGGCATAGCGTCGCTTCGGCGCGACGACGGCTGGCGGAGACTGTCCATTTTGTTCTGACGGTTATGTTACTCATGAACTGAACGTCCCGGGGTTTCCTTGTTTGTTCATGACGATCATAACTTGATTTCCAATAGTA
>CAZBGF010000478.1:0-1884 GCA_964491255.1 uncultured Verrucomicrobiota bacterium | reverse complement strand
ACCTGTCAGAAAAAACGTTGGGATTCCGCAGAGCCGATGATAGCGGGCGAGGACATCGGCGAGAATAGTTGTATACGCATGCCCGATATGCGGTGCGTCATTCACATAATAGATAGGGGTTGTTACATAGAACATTGATTCATTCATTTTTTCTCCCGAAAACCCACTGTCATTAACCGCAGATTACGCGGAGCGCGGATTATTTTTTTTACTTTGTGCCTCCCTGGCCGACTCCGAGCGTCAGCTCGGGCAGGCTGTGCCTTTGGTGCTTTGTGCCTACCTGAGCAGACAATGAGTCAAACAAATTTACGTGGCAGTTGCAAGTAATATATATTGTGCTGTTGTCATTACCAAGACACAACGCAATCGTATAGGAATTTTTTGGGACGCCCCATACGTACGGGGCGAAAATCTGCGTCCTATTAACTTGACCTGGCGCGAAGCCGCGTGTAAGTTTTGTAGCGGAATATTAATAACGAGGTTGCATTATGATGTTTATATCAAAATTTAACGTATTGATCCGTAATAAATTCGTGTGGGGAGCGTTTGCCTTAATTGTGGCGTTGGCGTTTGTTGTATGGGGGACGAAGACAAGCGACCCTCGGGATTTGGTCAGGGATAAGGCCGGAATGCTGGATGGCAAAGAAGTTTCACGGGAAGAGTTCCGCCAGGCCTATTTTAATTCCTATCTGTCTATAGCATTGAGGTTTGGTCGTCCTCCGAATGTTACAGACAAAATGAACCAGATGCTCAGGGAAATGGCGTGGAAACGCCTGGTGACGCTTAGAAAAGCAAAAACAATGAACATTCCAGTGACCGCTGACGAAGTTGTTAAAACAATACAGGATCAGCCGTATTTTCTGGAAAATGGTCAGTTCAGTTCTGAACGATTTCATGCTTTTGTGAATAACTTCCTGTTGAACTTGCGGGCATCCGAGTCGCAGTTTGAAGAATATATCCGACAGGAAATTATATTGACCAAGCTTCAGTATCTGCTGACCCAGGCAGTATGGGTTTCACCTTTAGATATTCGTTACATATTCCACCAGCTTTACGACGAATTTGTTGTCAGCTATACAATGCTCCTTAAAGAGGAACTCGGGCATATGGTGACAATGACAGAGGAAAAGGCCAGAGTCTTTTTCGAAGAGCATCGAGAAGAGTTTAAAATTCCTGAAAGAATGAGTGTTAAATATATAACATTTCCAATTGAAAATTATGTGGATCAAGACAGTATTAATGATGACGTTGTTCGAGATTATTATGACGATAATATTGAAGATTTCATGATGAAAGGGACTGACGATTGGGATACCGTTATGAAGTTTGAAGAAGTTGAGGATACTCTTCGTGAACTCTTGGCCCGGCAGGCGGCAAGTCTCAAGGCAGAAGAAAAAGCAGCGGAATTCGAAGATATGCTTGTTCCGGAACGGGACGGAACAGCTCCATCATTTGAAGAAACCGCATCGAAGATGGCCTTGACGATTTCTACATCGGATCTCTTTTCAGCTAATGAGGTCGTACAGGAGCTCGATGTCGGGCTGGACTTCAATAAAGCCGCTTTTGACTTACAACAAACGCCTGAAGATTATTTCAGCTATCCTATCCGGGGAAAAAAGGCTTTTTATCTTCTGGCGTATAACAAACGGGAGGATTCGTATATTCCTGACTTTCGAGAAGTCAAAAAAGAAGTAATGATTGCGGCTAAGAAAAAAGCGATTCAAGATAAACTTCAGCAGTTGGCGTCGGATATTCACGATGCGGTAACTGTAGCCATTGCGAATGGTTCATCGTTTTCCGAAGCGGTAAAACTTTTCGGGTTAGAAGTGATCACCACGGAACCTTTTTCGGTTACATCAGGACTCAATGAGCATACGGATTCCG
>CAZBGF010000477.1:0-1891 GCA_964491255.1 uncultured Verrucomicrobiota bacterium | reverse complement strand
TAATGTCCTTTTCCAGTTCAACCTTGTAACCTGCGTCTCTCAACTCATATGCCAAGGCATTCTGGTAGACAGATTCAAGAAAACCAGGGCCAAGTGCTGAATGAACCTTCATAGCTGACCCAATCACCTGTCCCGCCAAATCATACTTCTGTTCATTAGAAGTTGCCTCTTCGTTCATTCTGTTCATTTTGTTAATTCTGTCTAAATTTTCTCTTCATTCTCTTCGGAGTACCGCATTCTGCATATATCTTAATGCTTACCATCATCCGTCATCCGTTATCTGTCACACATGAGTTAATCCGGGATGGGTGTGTAAGGCATTTTCAGCGATTCGGCCACAGCCCGATTAGTGACGTGTCCCTTGTACAGGTTAACCCCTGTCTTCAATAACAGATTCATCCGTATAGATTCTTCGAATCCCTGGTCAGCCAATTGGATGCCATAAAATAAAGTCTGATTGGTCAGGGCAAGCGTTGAGGTCAACGCAACTGCACCCGGCATATTCGCAACGCAATAGTGAATAATACCATCAACTTCATAAATCGGTTTGTCATGTGTCGTTGGTTTCGTTGTTTCCACACAGCCGCCCTGATCGACAGCAACATCAACAATAACAGCACCGTGTTTCATCAGGGATAACTGACTTCGAGAAACCAGCTTTGGCGCTTTCGCGCCAGGCAGTAAAACCGCGCCGATCAACAGGTCGCATTCCTTCAAGCATGCTTCAATATTCGCCGGACTGCTGAACAGGGGCTGAATGGAATTGCCGAAAATATCATCCAGATATGCCAGCCGTTTTTGGGAAATATCAAGAATCGAAACATATGCTCCCATTCCAACCGCAATCTTGGCTGCATTCAAACCGACTACGCCGCCGCCAAGAATAGCGACATTTCCACGCTTGACCCCGGGAACACCGCCTAACAGAACGCCGCGGCCGCCAAAAGGTTTCTCGAGATATTTAGCGCCTTCCTGAGTAGCGAGCCGTCCCGCGATTTCACTCATTGGCTGAAGACAAGGCAACGAGCCGTCACTTGCCTGCATTGTTTCATAGGCAATACCGATAATTTTATTTTGGATCAACGATTTAGTCATCCGCTTATCTGCGGCTAAATGAAGATACGTGTACAAAACCTGGCCTTCATGGAAAAGATCGTATTCCTGCGGCAATGGTTCTTTTACTTTAACAATCATTTCAGCAGCTTTAAACATCTGCTTCTTATTACGGCTGATACGTGCGCCCGATCTCCGATATTCTTGATCACTATAACCTGCGCCGTCTCCCGCCCCTGATTCTACGACCACGGAATGACCATGACTCACATAAGTTTTGACACAAGCCGGTGTCATGCTAACGCGGTATTCATGTTTTTTGATTTCTTTAGCAACAGCAATTTTCATTTATCCTCCTTTACGAGACTTAATCTTAATCCTAATCTTAATCCTTTTATGCCCGTGCAGAGCAAGTGTTTGGAACATTCAAGCGAGATTATGATTATGAGTAAGATTATGATTAAAAATTCTCATTCTTTTATTTTATTTGTTCCATTACCTATCGATCGTCACGTATTTTTAATTGCGCAGGCAGTCTTCCATTTTGTTAATTTTAGAATATACAAGACTCCATAAAATAATTATGATTGCTGCACTCGGCCGAGTGCCGGATGAAGCATTCATTATTTTCTTAATATGACACATTCGTATGTGAAATCAAATATAAAATATTTGAATTCCGGCTTAATGGAATGGCTGGGGCTAACGGGCAAGTCACCGATAACAAAACCGTTTGCGCTGTTTCCGGCACGATGAGAGAGCTCCCTGAACCGGAATTCACCCATAGATTTTCTTAACCTGATTAATTCATGAAAACTACGTTTTCATTCATAATCAC
>CAZBGF010000476.1:0-1893 GCA_964491255.1 uncultured Verrucomicrobiota bacterium | reverse complement strand
ACATAGAGTTTGACAAGCATCCAGAGGTTAGCTGCGGCCAGACTGGCGATAAGCATGATAAACAGTCCTGACAGCAAAGATAACGAAATATGGAATGATGATTTTTTCATAGGGCGCGACTCAAGTATTCTCGCACGAAGCCGCAAAGGCACGGGGTTTTTTTTGACAGAATGAACAGAATTTTTTTATTCTCGCGCCTTGGCGCGAGGAGTAAAACCCCGAAATTGTCTGTGTCCAGTCGTGTAATCTGTTTGCCTGGCCGTAGCCCTGAGCAATGTCGAAGGCTGGTGGCTTTCTTTGATTTTCTTTTTTTATTCATAGCATGAACCCGGCTTGAATCAAAGGGGAAAAAAGGCGCAGAGGACGTTGAAGTAACGGAGTATGGGAGTATCGGGGTGTCGGAGTGGAAGAAGGATTAACCATGAAGAGCATGAAAGGGACAGCCTGATTTTTTTAAGAGGATCTTGACATTGATCATCATTAGTTAGAATATCGTTGTCGTTATTTGTTTTGTGTGGAGAATAGAATCTGTAAACGAAAAGATAAGTTTTAATATATCTAATGAAAGGAAATGCAAAAATGAAGACAAAGAATATCAAAACGAAAAAGAAGTCTGTAACATCAAACAGGAAATCCATCGCAACAGGGCAAAAAGTATTACGAGTGGGTATTGGCGGATATGGACGCAGTGGCTGTGATATCCACGCGCGTTGGCTAAAGGAAGTGCCGAAACAGTACAGGGTCGTAGCGGTTGCCGACGAACTTTCCGAACGGAGGGCTGATGCGGTTCGAGATTTCGGGTGTCCGGTCTATAAGAGTTATCCGGATCTGCTCAAAAATACTGAGATGGACCTTTTTATCAATGCTTTGCCGAGTTTTCTCCATGCCCGTGGAACGATCGATGCGTTTAAGGTCGGCAATAATGTTGTTTGTGAAAAACCTTTAGCTAGGACAGTTAAAGATTTTGACGCAATGGTTACAGCTGGGAAAAAGGCGAAAAAACTTTTTGCTCCCTTCCAGAACGCGCGTTTTTCTCCTTTTTTCTGGAAGCTGCAGGAAGTTATATCATCAGGTGTGCTTGGTGAGATAATTCATATCCGTATCAGCGCAAGTGGGTTTAGACGACGCTGGGATTGGCAGACTTTGCAGGAAAATTACGGAGGCAACCTGATGAATACAGGCCCGCATCCCATGGATCACGCGGTTTTGCTGTTCGGGAAAAGCACGCCGAAAGTTTTTTGCCGGATGAGGTCTATTCAGCCGTTTGGCGGCGATGCGGAAGATTTCTGTACAGTCACATTGTATGGAAAAAACGCTCCGGTGATCGAAGTGCTTGTAAGTTCTTATCTGGCTTATCCCGCGGGTGATCCATATATTGTTTGCGGCACTTATGGCGGTCTGTCAGGGGGGGTGGCTGGACTCAAGTGGAGGACTTTTGATCCCTCAAAGGCGCCTAAACAAGTCTTATGGAAGCGATGGAGTGAAAACCGCCACTATTGTTCCGAAAAACTGTCGTGGAAGGAAAAATCCTGGAAGCCTCGGAAGGCAGAGCTTGATGAATTCCAATCAAAGTCCAGTGGTTTTTACAACAATATTTACGATGCAATAACGAAAGGTGCAAAGTTGGTCATTAAGCCTGCAGAGGTGCGTCGTCAGATTGCAGTAATTGAGGAATGTCATCGTCAAAACCGCATGCCGAAACGGAAGCGAACGAGGAGTTAACCACAGATTACACTGTTCGAATCAAAGAAGAATTAACTCGCGCAAAGGCGCAAAGTACGCAAAGGATTGATGAGAATAGGAATGACCCGAGAGAGATACCCTGTACATACAGGGTGCGTTGGTACTTGTAGGCTGCCAGGCGCTGAAATATCTTACCTTGGCGAGCTTGGC
>CAZBGF010000475.1:0-1898 GCA_964491255.1 uncultured Verrucomicrobiota bacterium | reverse complement strand
GCAGGGCGGTCCCACGGGCAGGCTGTTTAAAAAGTCCGCCCGAAGGGCGTTAACTTCAGGATAGGATTTTATTCTGGCCAACGTTAATAATCGCGGGAGAGAAGGCTTTTTCGGCCTGCGATCAGCGGCAGAATTGTGGTTCCCACCGTAATGATTAACAGCCATATGGATGCCAATGTCAGACCGCGGTGCAGTTGTGCGACATTGATGAGATGCGTGTAATACCCGTGATACAGCATGCCGTAGGGTAGAATAATAATAATCATGTAACAGAGACTCAGTACAAGATTCAAGGTGCCGCCGAACCCTGAAATAATCGCTGAAGGATTGCTTTGTTTCAAATCTAAAAACACAGCGCCCAGGCCCGTGGAGAGTCCGCAAAGAGCAAATGACATAGCTACAGCGATAACAAGGGAAATCAGCCAGACACACGGCTCAACTTTGAGCATGAACATAGATACAGCAAGCAGGCTGAGGCTGACAGCAAGCATGCTGACCACTGCCAGTTGAAACTTTGTCATCAGCACGCGCTTCATAGTGGTGGGCGCCAGGCCGAGTATCCAGAATCCGTGGCCTTCCAGGCTTAATTGTGGATAAACAAAGCGCGAGCAAAACGAGCACATAACGGCAGAAAGACTGAACACATTGAGAAACGTAATGAGATTGCGCCAGACCAGAGGCAGAAGATGATAGTGCAGATTGCGCAGATTAAAGAAATATAATCCCAGCAGTCCAAAAAACAGAAAACCCTGTGTCCACTGGACTGGATCGCGAACCAGGATGCGGATGTCCTTCAACATAATTGCACGGGAATCGGAAGCCAGAAATGGCGTAACCTTTCCGAGAAAGTCTATTGTTTTATGCCGCCCTCGGATTTTCTGCTGTGCAGTCATGACTTTCTGCCATCCACGGGATAGGCAAATATTACCTGTGCCTTCGACGAGGAGTCCGAGCGCCAGGACATTAGCGATCAGCACACTGAAAAACAGCGTCGCGCGAGTCCACTGTCCTCGCGCTGAAGCCATTATGCCCTCTGATACCCACCAGCTTGGCCAAAGCGGATACGACGCCAGTTTCATTCCCGGCGTCAGGCGGGAAAGGAGGAAAGTTACATCATTGGTCTCGGGTTGAACCTCGTCAGTGAGAAAAAAAAGTCCACATCCTGCCAGGGCTATGATCATAAGCCATATAATCGGCCGAATACGCGGGAGCCAGCGTACAACGAGTATTGTCACGATCATTCCCATGCTTGAATAGAAAATAACAAACGGAATTGAAAACAGGAAAGTGTTGACAACGAAAATTATTGACAGTTTTTGCTGCCATGCGTACGCGCCGACAAACGGGATAATTATGAAGAAAAAAGCCCATGATGAAAGCAGAGTACTTTCGAGAAGTTTGTGCATCGTGATTTCGCCGCGGGAAATCGGGTGTAACAGAAGAAAGGGTGTTTCTTCAGACCGGAATATCGTTGTGTAGGAGGTGATAAAATTTGATATCATGAGCATGATCCCCAGCCCGAAAAATAAAATGGCGAACAGGTTATGAATGATAACCACCCCGATTCCGCCCATTGAATTAAGAAATTGGAATCCATTCAGGAACAGCAGCCAGAGCCCGGCCAGCAGGCTGAGCGCGAAACTCATAATGAAAATTATTTTAAATTTCGATTGTTCCTGCGCCAATCGTTTCAGATTGACGATGATATGCCAATCTTTGTTAAGTAGAATTGCGAATGCATTTATCATATCAGCCACGGATGAAACACGGAAAACCACAAAGATATTGTTATTAGAACACCATGCGTTTAAATTCGACGTTCTTTCTGCCAAAGTTAATTAGTGCTTACTCGAAAAGCCCCTGAAAGACAAAATCCTGACAAAACTAAGAGTTTCTGA
>CAZBGF010000474.1:0-1921 GCA_964491255.1 uncultured Verrucomicrobiota bacterium | reverse complement strand
TATCCGGCAATTGTCTTTGACGATGGATTCCCTTTCAGCGGTGAATCCAGCCAGGTCGGCCAGATTTCGGTAAGTGCCAGAGTAGAGGATTGCCCTTGCATCAGTCGGCGGGCGTATTCGTTGCGCTTTACGTCTTGGTCGGCCTTAGGCATGCGAGCGAGTAGGACAATCAATCCGGTAAAATAATCGTCCGTGTTGATTTTACCACGCGCGGCCTTTGCCCTGCCGTCGGCAATTTCCTGCGCTTGCTTGCGGTTGGTGGTCTTGGTGGAGAACCAAACCTGTTTGCCGTCTAGCTTGAACCTGCCATAATAAAAATCGCTTCCTGGTCTCTTGAAAACTTTTGACATAATGTCTCCATTAAATTATAGTTATCTCGGCTTTTCTGACAATAACATATCATAACAAATGGGGCATTACAAGCAAAAGGTGTAGCAATTTACGTTGCAAACGGGCTTTAGTTGGTTTTGGGCGGTAAGGCAAAACAGTGTTTGGGGCCTATAAATGGATGGTGTACCTGGAGGGAATCGAACCCCCAACCTTCTGATCCGTAGTCAAATGCTCTATCCAATTGAGCTACAGGTACGTCAATAAAAATTAATCATAGAAAGAACTGCTTTTTTTTGCAATAATATTATGTACTGAATTGTTCACTCGTATCTTTTATCAATATTCTTGTTCCCAATCATGATGTTATGCTTTAATATAAGATTCTGGTGAAAAACACACGGAACACGCTAAAGCGTGAACTCCAAACAATGTATCGCCTTAATTTGCCGTTGTTTGGAGTTCAACCTTCAGGTTGTTTTTTTTCGGCATCAGGTTTTTTCACCAGAATTAATATAACAAACAATGTAATCGTAAAAGGTTGCTAAATAATGAATGAAGGGTGGTTATAATATAATGAGTTTTTTCAGTCGGCTATGTTTTATTTCCCGCAATCGTCGAAAACCATTAAGCCGTTCTCCTGATGATCGGATTTATGTGATTGATGCTTCAGGACTTGCAAGCGGGCGGGGTAGAAGAGGCAATAGTCAGCCGGGACCGCGTGATCATGTATTTATTCTCAAGAACCTGGCTCAATTTGTATCGAAAGAAGGCATTCGGATGGTGGCGATATTCACGGGCCATTCGCTTAAGGAAGCACCGGAGGGCAGTTTTTTCAAAGAAATCAAGGTGCATTACGTAAATAATGCCGGCGCTTTGAAAAAAAAGATAGAGGATATAGTTCGTAAAAACCGCAGGACCAAAGATATTGTTGTGCTGACGTCGAACGTTCAAATTGAACACGCAGCCGTGGCGCAGGGCGCGGCCTGTATGCGGTTATCCACATTAAAAAGGGTTTTAGAAGACAAAGAAGAAAGGGGCCGCACATATCGACGCAAGTCTTCACGTGAACGGCCTGCAGATTCTCAACAACATAAGGAAAACATATCCAATTCCAGTATCAGAGATTCGGCAGTTTTGAACTTGATTGATCCTGTTTAGAGACCATTCGAAAAGCATTTTAACCGCGGATTTAAATAAGTTGAAAGTTGTAAGTGCCTGCCCGTGGGACCGCCCTGCGGCCAGGGAAACTTTAGGCACTTATCATTTTAGGCGCTTTAGCTCACTACATTCATTCCTATCTGCGCCATCGGCGTTATCCCTGGCTGACGCGAGTCGTTTCGGGCAGGTAGCAGTCAAGTTTCTCTCATTTTTTCCTGACTGATACGATCGCCGATCAAGATCGGCTCCTACACGGAACCATAGTGTAGTCGGTCCTGAAAAAGTACTAACCACGAAGTCACGAAGGACACAAAGAGATTTTTTATTGAGGTAAACAAGAAAATGTTCTTATAGGAGCATGGAGTAAGGCATGCCGAGAAATGTTCTAAATTGCAAGGTTTTACTGTAAGCATTTAGCAGTCCGCAGTCATTT
>CAZBGF010000473.1:0-1937 GCA_964491255.1 uncultured Verrucomicrobiota bacterium | reverse complement strand
ATTGAACAGTGGAAAAAGGCCATAGGGGAAACAAAAAAGAGTTTATTGTTTTCCTCATCATGTTTATGCTGTTATCTTGTCAAAGTTCTACTTAAGGTGAAGTACTATGGGTAAAACCGTCTGTGTCTTTCTGTGTGGGTCTGCGGCTAAAATAGATTCAGGTCCTTGCACTCATACATCTTATGAAAATCGGACGCTTCCACGGGGATATTGACGGTCTCCCCATCCATAAGGACGTTTGGTAAAAAGGAAATGCTTGGACACCTGGGGGAGTCATGTCCCGCACCGAAGCCGCTGGACGGGCAAAAGAAGTCTTAGTGCAGGATTTAGCTGTTATGCTTTTTTACCAGGCATCATCGCTTTTAAAAGGTTCGTATTGGCGTTGTAGCGCCTGCCTACCTTTTCCATAAGATTTAATTCCTGCAGTTCTTTTAAATCGCGCAAAACAGTAGCCCTTCCAACGGTGGCATATTTCTTGGCAATATCAGGGGAAATTTCGAGTAATTCATCCACCGTCAACGACTTTCCGATCGGGACCTGTAATATTAAAGCCCTTTTTCGTTTGAAAGCCTTTTTCTTTGTGTATTTGAGGTCTGCAAATATCTCGTAAATGTAATGTTCCCAGAAAACAGAAAGCTGACTGTCTTGAATAATGTGTAAATTTTCGTTCAATCCATCGCGAAAACCTTGTAACGCATAATGAATGAATTCCGTTAAATTCCTGTTTTGCCTAGCTTTGTCAAGTTGCCTGTAATATTCGGGCCGGGTAAGGTTGTAGAAGTTGGACAAAATATGAGACACGATATTCGGTAATCCAGCGCGCAACAAGATATAGAACTCCACCAATCGACCGGTTCTACCATTGCCGTCTCCAAACGGGTGTATCCACTCAATATATACGTGCGTCACAATGGCTTCAATGACTGCGGCTTTAAAATCCTGCCCATGGTCATAGTGAAATTCGTCCCCGATCCAACCGCAGAGTTTTTTGATCAGGTCGGAGATGTGTTGATGTTCCGGTGCTAAATAGGGGCCCACATGTCGTCTGTCTTCACGAAACCGGCCGGGTATGGCGTCGAAATGTTCGCCTAAATCTTTCCCGATCATGTAATGGAAATTTTTGATCAGTTCGGGAGTGATAATGTTAACTTTATCCTCTGCAACGATCTCATGGAGTAGTGTATTGAAGGCTTCAAGGATATTATTTACTTCCGTTTGTAAATATTCCTTACTGGGCGGCAGGCTCCAGCCATCTTGGATTTTCGCTATTTCTTCTTCACTCAGTGTATTGCCTTCAATGGCAGTCGTTGCCTGTGCCCCTTTCAGGAGGGACACGCTTAGCAGTTTTTCTCGATGCTCTGGTTTAAGTGGGATATCTGTTAAAGCACGCACAAGCGCATGGCATTCGCCAAGCAAGTAAGCTGATGAAGGCGTAATCTCCCACTCTTTACGGAAGGATATATGTTTATAATCGTTCATTTGTAGCCCCTTTTTGTAGTTTGACTATACAAAAGAGGTATAGTATTTGTAACTTTTTAAGTCAATAAAATAACAAAATGCCTATCATTTGTATCAAAACAATTTGAAATACTATGTAAACAAGGATACATACGTAGAATAATTGGCGTGCACAACGTCTATGCTGTTTCGGTCCAAACTTCTCGAAATCCACGAAAATCAACTCTCGCGGATAAGAAAGCGAGCTGGTTCCAGCAATGGGAGTCGATTTTTTTTGTGGGTTGCGGTGTGGGGTACGAGATGGGGAGATCAAGAATATTGTAAAGATAAAAACGACAAGATTTCAGGATAAAACCTCGGTTTCCGATCGGGCCAGGATCTTTTGCACCTCTTTTCCATTTTTAGCCGCAGACCCACGCAGACTAACCATAGATAATTACCTGGCCGGCGTAGCCCCGTCAAATGAAAAGAGGCAATAA
>CAZBGF010000472.1:0-1940 GCA_964491255.1 uncultured Verrucomicrobiota bacterium | reverse complement strand
CATTGCGTTTGCGTAGTGATGACAGCGGGTGGTTATCCCGGATCATATCGAAAAGGCGATGTGATCAAGGGATTGAAGAAAGCTTCTGCTATGAACGATGTTGTTGTGTTTCACGCGGGAACAGGATTGGACCATGATAAAGTTGTTACAGCAGGGGGGCGTGTGCTCGCGGTGTCGGCGCTTGGCATTGACCTGGTGTCGGCAGAGAAAAAAGCCTATGAGGCAGTTGCAATGATTGATTTCGATAATGTACACTTTCGCAGGGATATCGCCGGTCGCGGATTGAAAAGGACAAAACTATGAACAATGATAAAAAAAAATCAGATATTGATGTTGGCATTGTAATGGGTAGTGATTCAGACTTGCCGTTCATTAAAGCAACGGTGGATACCATTCGTCAATTCGCCGTACGTTGTGAAACACGGGTTATTTCCGCCCACCGTACACCGGAATTGGCTTCGGAGTATGCGATTGAGGCCTCCACGCGCGGACTCAAGGTGATCATTGCCGCGGCTGGAGGAGCGGCGCATCTGGCGGGGGTGTTGGCGGCTCATACAATTTTGCCCGTTATCGGCATTCCTGTAAAACAAGGGGCGTTGGATGGGCTCGATTCGTTGTTAGCAACAGTACAAATGCCTGCGGGTGTTCCGGTTGCCACGGTGGCTCTGGGTAATGCAGGCCCTGTCAATGCCGGGATTCTGGCTGTTCAGATTCTTGCACTTCAGCGGCCGGAATTAGCCAAGCGTCTCCAGGCCTATAAAAAGACATTGAAAGAAAAAGTTAAAGCAGGAAATCAGCGGATTCAATTAAAATTGGAGGAAAATCATGAATAAACAATTCTGTGTCGTGCTTCTGGTGTTATGGTCGGTTTACAGTGTGATATCTGCGGTCCCATCCGATGACTCAGGAGTCACGAAGTCAGTACAAATGGATGCCATTGTGAAGGGTATGGAGGAAATTGAAGAGATCATTAAAGCAAAGAATGTCGTCATAAATACGAACATTCTTGAGCCGGTCATGATAAAAGCCCTGATTACAGCCGTCGATCCTCATTCTGCTATATTGACAAAAGAGCAGGCTGAAAAACTTCAGGTTGAACAGGAAGGCATTTTTTACGGAGTGGGTCTGAAAATTAAGATTAAAGATAAGTGGCCGCAAATTGTGAAAATCATGGAGGACGGCCCTGCGGAGAAGTCAGAAATACAGGTGGATGATGTTATAAAAAAGATCGATAACTTGAGCACAAAGGATATGACCATTGAAGAGGTCATCAGTCTCATGCGCGGGAAAAACAATGAAGTTGTCGAATTATGTATTCAAAGCAAAAGCAACACAGCCGATACGGTTTTAGTCAAAATCATACGCGGGGCTGTTCGCATATCGGCAACAGGAACCACCGAAGAATGGCCTAATAAGATCGGGTATGTAAAGATTAATGGACTTTACGAGGGGTCTGGTGATCAAATTATCACTCAGTTGAAAACCTGGTCTGACGCAAATTTCCACGGGGTTATTCTTGATATTCGTGGGGCTGACGGCATGGACATGGAGTCTGTTGCCGGGATTGCCGGTCAATTTTCCATGGATGGCACGCCTTTGTTTTCTGTTCGGGATGGACAGAATAATATTATAGTCAATTATCAAGCGAAAAACGGCAAACGATTGAGTATGCCTGTTGTGCTGCTGGTCGACTCGAAAACTTCCAGAGCGGCTGAGATCCTGGCTGCAGTGTTTCAGGAATGTAAGGGCGCGCTGCTGATTGGTGATTCCACCAGCGGTGACGATTGTATTCGTGAAGCCATTCCAATGAAAGATGGTAAAATGCTTTATATTGCCACGCGGTTTATTTATATGGACAAAGCGGAGAGTTATCGCGATAAAGGTGTTATTCCTGATATTATTGTTCAGGGAGGCGACATTACTCCGCCTGTTGAGCGTAT
>CAZBGF010000471.1:0-1944 GCA_964491255.1 uncultured Verrucomicrobiota bacterium | reverse complement strand
TGCGGGTCGTCAGGATTTGTGAAATCAATGGTATCTTCAAGGACAAGCTTCATGTTGTCCTCATAGTTTGCGCCGTCCGTTTCCGGCATCGGTATGCGGCCGACAACGACCAGGGGTTCCCTGATACGGGTCTCAATGGGTTTTTCACCTTCGTAAAGACCGATTTCCAGAGTGTATACTCCACGTTTCCGTGAACCGGCGTCAATTATGTAAACAGCAGAATCCTTTTGCGGGCGAAGGTCGAATTCAGTCACCGTTCCATTTGCTGCTTCAATTTCCTTTGATTCCGTGTTTCCGATGAGACGCCACTTTCCCTGCTTATCGGGTTCAACATCGTAGGACAGCGGCGTTACCAGGCGGAGTACCCATTTAAGCGAGGTGTTTTTTCGGGCAAGCCCCTTTGGGACCAGCACGTTCACTCTCAGCGGTTTGCTGTCCGCGAAAAAGAGCTTGGGATCATTGCCGGGGTTTTCAAAGACCAGGCGTCCATCGTATCCCGGCCACTTGTAGATGAAATGGGTAAGCCCTAACTCGTCTATTTCCGCCGCCGCCCATTTACTATCGTCGAATTCCGGTTCAGACCATCCTGTCTCCGGGTCCTTGCCGGCTTTCCAGCTTTCATCCGTATCCAGGACCACGACAGACCCGTCGGCCATCACTACTTTTCCCTGTAGATAGAAGAGTCGCGGACTGGTCGGGTAGTTTATATCAACAAGCGTGACCGGATACTGAACATCCAGTGTAATACAATTTTTGCCGCTTTTCAGGTACGGCAGCAGATTCATTGTTGTCGTTGCGGGACCCCGCCTGTCCCTGTCCTTGAAATGCACTGCTTTACGGCCGTTGACGCGCAATGTCATCTCCTTGCCGACCTCGGCAACGGCCCGCCATATTCTGCCTTTCGGAAGAACGAACGTCTTGCGAAAACACCCCTTCAATACCTTCTGCAGGACACGAACCGAATCGAGCTCGATGAGGTTGTCGGAAGGGCCCTTAATCACAAGCTCGAAACCATCCGCCGCCGGCATCTCGACCATAAACGACACAGTCTGCCAGTCGCTCCCCTTCACCTGTTTCTTCTGGCTGTTCTTGCTCGACTTGTATCCCGGCCCCTTGCTCGCGCCCTCCTGGCGCAAACCCAGAGTCCATTCACTGGCGGATGCAGACTGTTTAACTCTTAACTCAATAGTATTCCAATGCGGCCAGAAAACGACACGGTCCCGTGGACGTTGTTTGTTCGCGTAATTGCCCCAGCCCAGAGTGACTGATTCGGCGCCGGTTTTGAATTGTAAAATCCCGTTACTGACTTTCAATTCCTTGATCTCAGGGGAAACGTAAGTGAGAAATTCCCGCTTGCCGTCATCGAAGTTCCACTTTTCGCCCAGCTTTTCTCCGGCAATATCTTTCTCCACAGAGAATGACTTCAATTTGTGGGCGCGCCATAGATCACTTATTTCGACCCTGTCCGCGGCATAGGCATTGATAGTTAGAAATCCGAGAAATAAGCAGATTAACACCAAATATCTTGTTTTCATCTTCGTAAGGCTCCCCTTTTGTAAAAGTTTAGTTCTTGAAAGTTGATTCCCTGAAATTTTTTCCCCCAGGCTATGATTTTTTTGTTCGGTATTTCCCATTGTCAACTCCTTTTCTTTTCATTTTTTCCTGAATCCGTGAGTGTTTGACCAAGTCAGTTGTTATCCTTGATCAATCGGTCCACGACTCCAATTATTTGTTTTTTTTTGACCAAATTCCCGAAAAAAAATCGCGTAACCGTTCACGATCACTGTTTTTACGTCAGTTCACAATTGCCGGGAATTATTTATTCAGCACACTGTCACGCTCAACCAGTTTAAAACATGTCGAGTAATATTTTATTTTCGCGTCAACTTTATTTTCGAGAGCATCTTTCAAAAAAAATAGGAATTCGTCAAATTGACATTACAT
>CAZBGF010000470.1:0-1958 GCA_964491255.1 uncultured Verrucomicrobiota bacterium | reverse complement strand
GATATCAAAAAATGACTGCGGACTGCTAAATGCTTACAACCTTGCAATTTAGAACTTTTTTCTGCATACTTAAATCCATGCTCCTATAAGAACATTTTTTTGTTTACCTTAATAAAAAATCTCTTTGTGTCCTTCGTGACTTCGTGGTTAGTACTTTTTCAGTATCGACTAATTAGCGTTTTTCTGAGTTCACGAATGCCATCCATGATTTTGATAGCCTTCTCATCTTCCACGTATGTCATGACAACGTTATTCCCTTTGGGCCAAACATTGGTCATCAATGTGCGATTCGCTCTGCTGGCCCCAACCCGACACCTTCGTCCATTTGGTATACTCAGCTTGGATGTTCGAGTTCAGCATATCCATGACTTTTTCGTCTATGGCCTCATTATACGCAATCATGACCATTTTCATGTTGTAATTCCTTTCGAATTGCTGCGGCGCCTGCTCAATCTTACTCTGACGAAACACACCCTTTTGAATTCCTTGACGAAGAATGTTTCCAATTAGATGACTTTGCCTTGCCAAAGATTGAAGGGCTTCTGTGGGTGGGTGGTGTCCGCCGTGGATGGTATCCCGGAAGAGGGCTTTCAAGCCTGGCTTTTTGTGCAGTGCGTACAGGGCGTATTCACGGAAGAGTCTACTCAGTTTATCTATGGGTTCATCTTGGGTGATATCCCTGATGGAAGTGCCCTCGAAGCCGCGCTTAGCAAACAGTTTGCCGGCCGCCATTATCAGTTTTGCTTTAGTGTTCATTTTTTCCTCTTGACTGCGCAAGGGTATGTAGTATAGTGAAGCATTATTCATAAAGTGAGTTAACAGTAAGATGCATGAAACTTCGCTCACATTGTGCTAGTCGAAGGGTAAGCTGTCATGTCAATAAACACGAAGAAACTGAGCAGAAGAGAGCGCGAGAAACTGGCTCATGAAGCTGAGATTATAGCCGCGGCTGAACGCGTGTTCGTGTCGAAAGGTTTTGATCACGCGACGATCGAAGAAATTGCCAAGGAAGCGGAGTTCTCAGTGGGCGCTATCTACAACTTCTTTAATGGCAAAGATGATTTGCGAGAGAAAGTCATCACCAAGATTATCGAAGAGTTTCTGACCGTCTTTCAGGAGAACATTCTTTCCGAGCAGAACTCAATGGCGGCGCTTGACGCTCTCGTTGACTTGCGAGTATCGCATGTAGAAGAACATGGCGCCTTTTTTCGTTTGGTTATTGAGTCCCAGGTAGGGGCAAGCATGAACCCTGAGAATGTCCTGCCGCACCGTTGCCGGGGAATGTACGACAATTACATTCAAGATGTCGCCTCGATATTCAAGAAGGCGATATCCACAGGGTTTGTCCGAAAAATGGATCCTATCTACGCGGCTCTATCACTGGAAGGGGTTATCAATGCTTTCACAGCGTATTGGACTAGGACGGGAAATCCTGAGTCTGTCGAGACGCGTATCAGGCATGTCAGACAGAACTATCTACACATGATATTGAAAGAGAAGAAACAGGAAAGAGGGAAAAGACAATGAATAACAATAAACATCAATGGTTTTTAATTCCAGTTACGATTGCCGTCGCTGGCTTTCTGCTGTCCGGATGCGGCCCTGGCGCGGGCGGTCCGCCGCCGGGACCTCCCGAGGTCGGCGTGGTGACGGTTCAGGCGGAACGCGCTGTGTTGACCACGGAACTGCCTGGGCGAACGGCGGCCTATCGTGTGGCGCAAATTCGACCCCAGGTTAATGGACTCATTCTGCAGCGCGCGTTCACGGAGGGATCTGATGTAAAAGCTGGTGATCTGTTGTACCAGATTGATCCCGCCCAGTATCAGGCGGTGTATGATCAGGCGAAAGCAGCGGTTGCCATGTCCGAGGCTCAGTTGCCCGCCGTAAGCGCACGGGAGCAACGTTTCAAAAAGCTGGTAGAAAGCCATGCAGTCGGGCAACAGGACTACGACGATGCT
>CAZBGF010000469.1:0-1969 GCA_964491255.1 uncultured Verrucomicrobiota bacterium | reverse complement strand
CCAGCGTTCGGACTGAAAGTATAATGATGAATAATGTGCCAGATCACATGTTGGGTGAGTTTCTCCAGGCTTGCCATAAGGCCGCCGGTCGCGGGCTGATGCGCTGTAGCAGCGGCAATATTTCACGACGTCTGGACGAATCTCGATTGCTGGCCACCGCGTCAAGAAGTTGGGCGGAACAACTGTCCGGAGACGAGGTCTCTGTCTGTCGCATTACTGACGGTGCCATTCTCGACGGGCCAAAGCCAACAGTGGAAATCGGGTTTCATGCGGGCATCCTGAGGGCGCGCCCTGATATAAACGTTGTGATGCATTTTCAGACGCCCTGCGCCACGGTTTTAGCCTGTAGGGAGACGGACGATATAGACTATTTCGTGATCCCGGAGATTCCATTCTATATCGGGCACGTGGCGAGAGTTCCCTATCTCCTCCCGGGTTCGAGGGAACTGGCTGATGCGGTGACAATGGCCATGCATGACCACGATATGGTTATCATGAGCAATCACGGGATGGTGACAGCAGCGATCGACTACGCCCATGCCATCCAGAATGCTGAATTCTTTGAGCTTGCCTGCGAGGTAATCATTCGCGGTGGCAATACACTGAAATCCCTATCGCAAGAGGATGTCGATCGTCTTCTTGAACTGCGACAGGATTCAGCCAAGGGAGTTTAGAAAGGCAGAGACCGAACCAAGTATTGCACGGTTCGGCGTACCGCCGCCCGTGAGCGCAGACGTTCGACGAGAAAGATATGACTGAAAGAGCAAAAACTCTGACATCGGTGCTGTTTGCAGCGCCAGCAGTTCTCGCCCTCCTACTCGCACTTTTTCTCTGCACACGGGGCGGCGGCTGGTTTTCATTTATCTTCTCGTGCCCCTTTTGGAGTGCTGCAATTCTTCTGTTCCTGGCCGCATTCAGGCTCCACCGCACCGCCCTGTTCGGGTTGATCGGTTGTTTCGTAGTGGGCGGTATCGCCTTCACTGCTGGATTCATCGGGCCAATCATTTTCACCCCCGAGGCGAATCAGGGGCCACTTCTCGGGATATTCTTTACAGGTCCGATAGGAACGCTTGTCGGAACAATCCTGGGAATTCTGACTGCAATCGTGATGAAGAGAATTCGCCAACCAAAGGATCGACAGGTATTTTCAGAATCCGCGCCTGACGGCACGTCTTTTGAAAAACCGTCATCCTGATCGTTAGGCCATGAAAAATATGCATAGGGAACAATCTGTCTGGAACGCTCGATACGCGAAAGTGCTACACGGCGAGCACCCCTTGGTAGTCGACCGGTGGCTTGAGCATTGGCTTCATCTGGCACCCGCGGGCAAGCCGCGCGGGATCCAACTGTTAGCGTAGCAATATAAGTACCCATAAATTTATATTACGTTTGATCCGGCACCTATGGAAGCCAGCCTGATTTGTATTTCAACAACGTTATCTCCTTCGGATGATTCAGCCAGGTAGAACTCAACCACAGATAAACACAGATACACACGGATATTATACAAACTTAACTGCTTGTGTGTGGTTGTAAGCTTATCTGTGTTCATCCGTGTTCATCTGTGGTTTCAAAAATCACCTGATATAGTTACTTGCGTTTCTTTATATTAGTCACTGCTGATCCACCCTTCATTTCATTCGGTAAAAAAAGTTTTTTTATTTTTGCATAATACGCGCTATCCGGTATTATGATATTTATTTTCGTAACACCCTGGCTACCCGTTGCCGGGAACCACTGTAATGGCTGGTCTGCGCGCCGATTTCTAAAGGAGGGTTAAGTGAAACTGATGCATATAAGACAGGTCGGCCTAGCAGTGGCTATGTTTCTCGCAATTGCCAGTTGCGCAGGGGGCAGCGGCAAAAATATACGAAAAATCAAGGACATTGCCGGACGTGAGGTGGCTCTCCCCACCAAGGTGGAAAGGGTCATCGCACTTGGCCCGGGCGCGCTCAGGCTTGTAGCCTAC
>CAZBGF010000468.1:0-1974 GCA_964491255.1 uncultured Verrucomicrobiota bacterium | reverse complement strand
AAACGGAAAGCCGACAAAAAAAACATGAATTAAGGATACTAAAAAAGTTGCCGCCAAAACCAGGGGTTTCATGTATTCATAAAAAATAATGGAGATTTCAAATGAATTTAGAAAATGTGGAATTCTACAACGCTGGAGCCCTTGAAAATGTCCCTGGAATGGGAGAAAACGGCCTCATGCGAGTGCCGGAAAGCGTCAGAAACAGCCTCAACAACCGGGCGCGTTTCGTGGCAATGGATTCTGTTGGCTGTGAAATACGTTTTGTGACCGACGCTCCCAATATTGATATCATGCTTTCCTGTACCAGGCCGGAATTCAGCGAAAGAGGAGAAATCAGGATTTTCAAAGGTAATTTCCGTTGCCAGATACATGAACTTGAACCGGGAAAAGTCCGCAACATCAGACTGAATCGGCCTGATAACTTCAATTCGGCCTCAAAAGAGGCGATAAACGAAGCCGGTTTTTCTTCAGAGGTCTGGCGCATCGTCTGTAATCGTGGGGCAACAGTAGTCCTGCACGGAATCAATACCCATGGTTATGACATACGCCCGCCGAAACAGGAAGAAAAACCCAAATTGAACTGGTTGGCTTACGGTTCTTCAATCACCAACTCCAGCCTTGATGGCTATCCGCATTTTGCCGCCAGGAAACTTCGTATTCAAGTTCAAAACAAAGGACTTAGCGGAGCATGTCAAATCGAAAAAGAACTGGTGGATTATTTTGTCGACGAATGCGAATGGGATTTCGCCACCTGTGAACTTGGCGTCAATATGCGCGGAACCTTTACTCCGGAAGAATTTGAACCGCGTGCATCATACCTGATCGACCGTTTCACTGCCACCGGCAAAACGGTCTTGATAATCAGCCTGTTCCCGAACCACAAAACCGCCAACCGAGTAGCGACACCTGAAAAACCGACTGAAAGAGAAAGTGCTTTTAACGCCATCCTTGAGAAGCTTGTTGCAAAGAAAAATGCTCCTAACCTGCATTTTATGCCCGGCAACGATGTGCTCGATGACTTCACCGGACTCTCAGGCGATTTGCTCCATCCATGTCCTTACGGTCACACCATCATGGGAGCCAACCTGGCCGCAAAGCTCAAAGAAATACTGTGATTATGCAATAGCATGGGCATTAAAAGTCTATTCATGACGCTTTTTTGACATATATCGTCACTTTTTTTTTGACAACGGTGAAAAGTGGAACAATATTAGTTTGTACAACAATTTGAATTATAACTAAACCGGAAAATAAGGAGTTACTATGAGTAAAACAGGAAAAGGATCGTCGAAGGGGAAAAATCCGTTTACCGGAAAAGGACAATCTTCGGGTAAAGGATCATTCACCGGAAAAGGCAACAGAGGCAGCAATAATTTTTCCAACGCAAATAAAAAAGGCACCAATACCAGAAAAACTGGATAAAGCAGCCACTTTACAGTGTCAGCTAAGGAAAAAAAATTCACGGGAACCTGGAAGCATTAATCCTTGGCCCATAATTTCACAGATGCTCGCCTGCTTAAAGAGGCGAGTTTCTTTTTGATGCATTAATTTCGTAAATTCGTGTGACTACGCAATGCTCCATAACGTTGTTCGTAGCTGAATGCTTAATGCGCTTTTCGCCCCGCCTTATATTCCCTGGGAACGTTACTACGGGGCTGCCTATCCCTGTTAAAACATTCCTAGAATGTAGGAGCCGGGTTCCCCGGCGAACATCACAAAAGTCCGTTTTATCCCGGTTGTTTATCTCAATCCTTGAAACAAAGATTAAATACATCAATTGGCATATTTTACCGAGCATTCGCCGGACTGGAAACCGGCTCCTACATTATGGGAGATGGTGTGTGAAAAATCAACCCTTCTCTCCCCATTTGAATATTCATAGTCTAAAATCTTTCTACAACTTGATTTTGCTTCCAGTCAGGATATATTTTTATGGCATAGAAATAATTAACTCTGCTGGAAATATATGACTGA
>CAZBGF010000467.1:0-1976 GCA_964491255.1 uncultured Verrucomicrobiota bacterium | reverse complement strand
GCTACAAGACCGTTTCTGTACGGTAGCGGTCAAAGTCTTAATGGTGGAGGCGGCGGGAATCGAAGCCATGCCAACCCATTGACGCAAAACCACTTAAGCTCGACGAAACCCCGACAGAATCCGAACAGAAGTCCAACACTTCCAGTACATTAACTGACGCCGCACCAAACCTCGAAAACCCCGAATCTGACACTTCCCAGACCGTTTCGGGACACTACCCAGACACAGTTGAGGACGTTTTTTGTGGCCATTGTGTGGCCCGCCCTTCTGAGTGCGGAGACCATGATGCATCGGAGGCGGACCTTGGTCCCATCACTCCGCGAAGCGAGCCGCACTGTGTCGGCCTGCCCCAGGAACTCAGAGCTGTTGTTGCATCATGGGCAGAGCTTTCGCAGCAAGTGAAGGCCTCGATTCTGTTGATGATTTCAGAGGCAATCGACTCGGCGTGAAGCTGAACGGCACAATTCCTGACCGACTCAAGACTCAAGTCGGATCGACCAGCCACTCACAACGCGGCGACCTGTGTTGTGGTACAACAACGCAGTCGTTCGGCACGCTTGAACGCTACTGAAAACGTTGCAGGCACTCACGTGCTGTGTGCACGTCCTTGAATCATGTCGATGTGCCACTTTCTGTGTCGTTCCCTGGTAGACACAGGTCTTCCATTTGTCGAGGCGGAAGCGTCAATTCATCTGGGCTTGCCTAGCGACAAAATCAACGGCGGCTGTAAGACGTCCGCTGGATTGTTTGGTTGGGCAGTTGCCGTTTGTTACTAACGATTCTCCAAAATGTTCCCATCTTTTCCGATACTTAAAGCCAACTTACCGATTCTTTCAATGTCGGGTATTTGACCGAACGCGGTTGATACTCGCCTGCCGGAAACCCCAATGCACATCCATCTAACGCATATTCTCCGACAGGAATATTGAGAAGTCTGCAAAACTTCGGGTCACTATCCATTAGCGCCGTCGCGCTAATAAGTTGAAGACCTATACCAAGTGTTGTTGCTTTCAGCCACATATTCTCTATACAGTAGCAGAGTGATTGCGCAGCAACTGGCGGCATCCCTTTTTTTTCTCCGATAACAACATAATATGGTGCACTGCCGACACCGGGAACTCCTTGTTGTCCGATTCGTTTCAAATTATGCACGAAAGGAATCGACCCAACTTTCTTTTCGAGTTCATCAGCTTGATTCGCGATTCGTTTTTTAAGAATATTCGCTGCGCTCTCCATCTTTGCGCTTGAGTTTTTAAAGATAAATACTTTTCGGAAATCGGATTTTCCAGCGACGGCAAATGCACCAAAAGGTGCCAATAGGCCAGCATTAATTATCGCCTCAATATCCTCATGACTTGGTGAGATTGAGCTAAATGCTCTCACTGAATGCCTTGCTCTAACTATTTCATCAAGGGTTGCACTATGTTGGTTTGTGATATTTTCAAACATGTTTTTCTCCTTTGTTATGTTCTTTAATGATTTGAATCAAGACTTTATTAAAGTATTCTATATCAAACTTATTTTGATTAAAAAAGACCTCATCAATTTTATTGATAAGGATTAATGCTTTTTCTAATTTAGAAGATCCAATTTCACTTAGTTCCAGCTTTTTTGCCCTTGTATCCATTTGATCGATTTCTCTAATGACAATGTCTCTTTTCTCAAGAGATTTTAGGACACTGGACACTACGGATTTATCCATTTTAGTAAAATGTATTAGTTTTACTTGATTTATTATTTCATTACTACGCTTTAGCCATTGGATACCCGATATTATTACAAATTGAGGATATGTTAAATCTATTTTTTTAAGATCATTATTAATAATCCGTTGACGTACATTTGAAACTTGCCAAATCAAATACCCGGTATGTTTTTCCGGTTTATCATTTTTATACATATCATAAGCATTATTTTTCATATTAAATACTCAAGTTTTGCAGTTCAAATTTGAGCGTAAAAACGAACAACTAAAC
>CAZBGF010000466.1:0-1976 GCA_964491255.1 uncultured Verrucomicrobiota bacterium | reverse complement strand
TTCAAGTATGCAGAGAAAAGTTCTAAATTGCAAGATTTTACTGTAAGCATTTAGCGAAGGTTGGAGCGTGGGTGGTTAAAATCAGGGTTTTTCAGGGCCGACTACATTAGCTCATAGCGGAAAACGGTTTCTCCGCAGTCTCGCTGGAACACCTGCATTATAAGCGTTGAAAAAAGCGCGGATATCAGGATCACGAAGCCAACCTGATTCTGCAAGCGATAACCCGATTCTCATCAAATCGCGTTTAGCGCGCCTGCTGAAAATCCACCACTTGCGCCTGACCCCATCAAGATCAACAACCCAAAGCATGGATGGCTGTGTTAAAGAACACATGACGTTTTCATGCTTCAGGTCACGATTAGAATACGTGTGACTGTGAAACATAGCTGTTAATCGTCCGTAAGCCGCCATGACTTGATCCCTGATAGTTTGATCCTGAATGTCTCTCTCCAGCCAATTAGTGAGTGGTTCGGCATTGGTGATCTCCTGCGTAACCAGATATGCAAATCGAAGAAATCCAAAACGCCGTCTTCCCGCCCAGGCTACCGGCTTCGGAGTAGAAACACCTTGTTCAATCAACTGACGTGCCAACATAAATGACCGACGGGCACGGGATGGCACGACCGCGTATTTTATACCCTTTATCCCTGTTCTGGGACGATATTCTTTCAACACCAACCCTGACTGAACAGTCACCAGACATCCGTCATATTCTTTCAACACCCTTCTTTCAGCCAAGACTTTACGATTCTCTGATTCACTGCCATCTGAAAAACAACATTCAAGCCATGTCCTGAAATCCTCAATGGCACGTGGCATAACATACCACTTCACACCTTTCCATCTCATGGCAATTCCAGCAGGAGTACGCCGGAATAAAGCATACCCAAGTAAACATACCAACATAGCAGTCCCCAGAAATGAATCCATGAAATCGCCTCTCCTGCCCAACCAGGGCATCGATTGAACCTTCGGCGACATATCCGTGAAATACACATGAATTTTAATCACCCAAACCCAGGCGGCATGAGCACCTATCCCGAACCATATGGTTTTTGTCCTAATGACAAAGGCACAAAGCACAACCCCCAGAAGAGTTAAATTGACAAACCACAACACAAAATTCGGTGCTTTAGTCACCATGGCAAAGGTCGAGACAAACACATTCACACAGACGGAAAGGAAAGAATCTCCCTCAAACGCTTCCGGAGATGGACTCACAAAATGAGCCAGGGCAAATATCATACTGATGGCAATTGCGGCAGGCCAGACATGCCATATTCTTGCCAACACACGAAACAGGACACCACGGCAAATCGTTTCTTCAAACAAGGCAACAGCTATTCCAGATAAAATATAACGTAATATTCTCCACACCAGCGATACGCCGCCCTCAAAAGGACTTAGACTTCGAAATCCCATAACCATGCTCAACACTGTAACACAGCCAAGTGTGATCAGTCCGATACCCATCCCGCTTAAAACTAACACCCACCATCGACGCTTCGGCCATTCAGGATCATCCGGTACAAAGCCGCAATCTTTCCACCCCTTCCAACCAGCAGATCTAAGAAACATTATCAAAAAAACCATACCCCATACGACAATACAACGTCGCATAACCCTATCCCATCCTTTATCAGCCAGCCAGGATTCTACACCCCCGCCAACCCACTGCGCCCAATACATTATCCCCACAGCTGTCATGGAGGCAAGCCAGATGCCTAATGACAAGAAAAGCACGAATATCATTATAAATTTTAATGATCGCATCATATATTTACCACCGTGGATCAGCCTAACCCGGACATTGCACGAGTGTCGCGCAATGTCCGCCCTTCGGGCTTCGACGCGCGGCGACTGTAGTCACCGCTTGCTCATGGCCCTGACCCTGTCGAAGGGCAAAGTGCGTAAGCACTGTGTCGAAACTTCTGCGAGAGAAGTTTCTCTCGCAGAAGGGCTTATGGAACAAGCAC
>CAZBGF010000465.1:0-1976 GCA_964491255.1 uncultured Verrucomicrobiota bacterium | reverse complement strand
TTTAAGATTAGACAAAAGATCAAAACGTATTAATCCGAAAATGACATGAGAAAGGCAGGCGAAAATCTGCGTTCATCTGCGTCCAAAAAATACAAATTCCTATACGGTCGAGTTATGCGCTGAAACATTTTGCTGATGATCCCTACCATGAATATTGAAAAAACACTGAAAAGCTTGAGTATGGAAGAGAAACTGGGGCAGATGTTTATGGCCCGGGGACTTAAAATCTTTCCGGATGAGACGAATAGTCTTATTGCGAAAGGCTTAATCGGAGGGATCCATTGCAGGGCAGGGGATACAGCCGGTGAAATTGAAAAGATTCAGGATGTTTCCCCTATTATGCTTTTTGTTGCTACAGATATGGAGACCGGATTTGTTGGAGAGAATTTTTCAGGAACTCAAATGCCCTGGCCAATGGCGCTTGGCGCCGTTGGTTCTGAAAAACTTGCTTACAAATGGGCGCAAATAGCCGCACGTGAATCGCGTGCACACGGAGTGAATTTTGTCTTTGGCCCGGTGTTGGATATTGCCAATGAACCAGCCAGCCCGTTTGTAAATATTCGTTCCTTGAGTGCTGATAAACATGAAATCATACGTCTGGCAGCAGCTGTTATAAAGGGCTATCAAGAAAATGGTCTGCAAATATCTGCCAAGCATTATCCCGGAGCTGGTAGATTCCCGGCGGACAATCACATTGAGCCCATGATATTAACGTGTTCAAGGGAAGAATTTGAAAGTGAAGAGCTTTTTGTTTATAAGGAACTTATAAAAAGGGCTGGGCTTAATGGGGTCATGAGCGGGCATATTGCAGTGCAGGCTGTTGACCGAAATAAACCGGCCACGGTTTCCGAAAAGTTGATATCTTACCTGAACGATTTTGGATTCAAAGGTCTTTTGATAACTGATTCCCTGGCTATGAAAGGTATAAGATCACAAATCCCGCTCGGGGAACTTCTTGCGCAGTCTCTCGCTGCGGGACATGATATTATTCTTGGGGATTACAATCTTTCGCCGGGAGAACAGCTTGAGTATATGTACAGAGCTTTTAAGGATGGGATTATTTCCGAAGAGAAAATCAACAACTCTGTTGGAAAAATCCTTAAAGCCAAGGACCGTATTCAGAAAAACATCCAGGGAAAAGAGATAGATCGCAAACAGCATAAAGCCATATCTTTTGAAATACATCGCAAAGCTATCAGTGTTATCGGCGACAGGAAACAATTAGGTTGTGTTCGTGAGCGGCGTACTCTTTTTATTGTTGCTTTAGAAAAAGAGGAAAAGCCGGTTGGTGCAGAAATTGAAATAAGGACTGTTGAATCGGAGATGAAGCATCTTATTAAAAAACGTTTTCCTGATGCTGAGATTAAAATCATCACAGACCATCCCGGGCCAGCTGTTATAGAAGCTACCCTGGATAAGGCGCTCGATTATAATTCAGTAGTTTTTGTAGCTTATGCCATGATCCATTCCTACAAAGGAACAGCAGATTTTTCCCGCAGACTCCTTGCCTTGATTAAAGGTCTTAAGGAAAAGATAAAAGTGTTTATTATTTTTGGTAATCCTTATGCCGCGAGAGAGCTTCCGTTACTTCCCTGCAGATTGTTTGCCTATTATGGGGCACACGCGGAGCGGGCGGCAATTGAGGCGTTAGCAGGAGATTTTGAACCAACTGGAAAATTGCCGGTTGAAATTAAGGCTTGTTGAAATAAAATATTTTTAGCCACGAATTCACACGGACTCGCCTCGCCGTAGCCAGCTTCCGCCTGCGCGGCACGGCAAAGCGCCGCTACGGCGCGACGACGGCCGGCGTAGCGCGGGTGAAACACAGATTTTGAATAAATTCATGCTTTATCCGTGTTTAATCTGTAATGCTATCGGTCATTTTTTTGTTTTTTATGCAAATTTTTTCCTTAGCGTCTTAGCGTCTTTGCGCGAGAATATCTTTTGGTTGTGGCTATGCTGCTCCAAGTTTATCA
>CAZBGF010000464.1:0-1976 GCA_964491255.1 uncultured Verrucomicrobiota bacterium | reverse complement strand
ATATACCCGCACTCATTTGGATGTCCGAGAAAGGAAAAAAGGTCTTACGAAACAAACCGGGGGCACTGACACGAGAAGCCTTTCCTGAGATAGCCAAAAAGATTAATCATACGATTGATACACTTGAACGTGTGCTTCAAGAACACGGGGTCACGGTTCACCGCACCAGACCAATTCCAGATGGTTTTGATGAAGAGAAAGCATATCTGAAGGATGTGCAAAAAGGCAATTACACCATCGGAGGCGCAGACTTTTTCAGGGTATTGGGGACACGGGTACTTCTTTTGAATTCGTTTCATTTGCCATTTAGGCGAAGCAATATATGGTCTGTCCGCAGAATGCTTGAACCTATGCTCGAAAACAGCAATGCCACCTACTTCGCAACACCACCGCCCTCTCCGCACTATACACGAAACGAACTTTATCTTGAAAACGGCGACATCATGATCGATGGGCATAACGTGTATGTTGGCATGTCCGGTAATGCTACCACTCCAAAAGGCGTGGCTTGGTTGAAACAGTTGATCGGGGATAACTATCGGGTTCACACGATCCGTCTCCAGCCCAACCTCTTCCACCTCGACTGGCTGCTTACCCTTAATCGTCCCGGCCTTCTCACCTATTGTCCCGATGCCTTGATCGACCCCCTTCCAGAACCACTAACCAAGTGGGATAAAATTGAAATCATACCGGATGAAGTAGCCGGGGCGAACAATCTGAGCATTGACGAAAACACCATTGTAGTCGCCGAGCATCATACTCGAATTGCAGAAGCTTATGCTGAAAAGGGTATGCAGGTTATCACCATCCCAGCGAAGGAAACGATCGAGTATGGTTCCGGACCGCGATGCCTTACTGGAATTCTGCGACGCGATCCATAACACACAAATATTAAAAGAATGAGACGAGCACGCTGAAGTCGTGCAACATCATAGCCCAGCGTGGAACGCTGGGTTGAAACGTTGTCCACCCAGAGAACATGCTCCCTGTAGGGGAGCTACATCTTCTGTAACTCGGAGAGAGGATGTTGCACGCTTACAGCGTGCGGGAGGGTTTTGGGAATACCTCTTTAACCCAGGCATACTGCCTGGGCTATGATGTAGCACCCCTTTGGGGTGCGGAGAGAATCTGCCAACCATTGAATGCACGGTATCGTCGCATACGCGCCGAACCGTGATTTAATCGTTAGCGCAGGAAGAATAATCATTGACACTGATATCACTAATGATACTATACCGTCATGGCAAAGGTTAGCGGTATACTCAAACTTATGAGACAGAATCCCAAAGGGATTCTATTTTCGGATCTTTGCAAAGTCTGTGATCACTACTTTTGTGACCCCAGGCAGAAGGGATCAAGCCATCGTATTTACAGAACACCATGGCAAGGTGATCCAAGAGTAAACATTCAGAATGCAAAGGGCAAAGCCAAAGCATATCAGGTCAAGCAAGTCCTGAATGCAATCAGGAGGTTAGAATATGAGAACCCTGACAAATGATCACTATACATACCGGGTAACATGGTCAGAAGATGACAAGGAATATGTCGGTCTCTGCGCTGAATTTTCAAGCCTTAGCTGGCTTGCATCTTCCCATCAAGCCGCACTCAAAGGAATCCGCTCTGTAGTCGCCGACGTTTTGTCCGACATGAAGAAGAATCATGAACCAATTCCAGAGCCTCTCGCCGGGAAGCATTTCAGTGGAAAGTTCGTGGTTCGGGTTCCACCGGATGTCCACAGCCACCTTGCTGTAGAAGCCGCCGAAGCCGGCATCAGCCTGAATCGCCTGGTGAGTGCAAAGCTTTCGCACTAGGAGCTTACGCTAACAAAGCCTTGCACAGGTATTTCAGAATGGCGGTACCATTCTGAAAACTGAGGAAGACGGGGTCAGAAAACTGAGGAAGACGGGGTCAGCCCTGTATTTAGGATTCCGTCGAAAAACCCCCTATGTGCTAGTTGGCCGAATCCGGCGTTTTGT
>CAZBGF010000463.1:0-1982 GCA_964491255.1 uncultured Verrucomicrobiota bacterium | reverse complement strand
AGGCCGAAGTCGAAGCCCAACGGGTGGATTGTTCATGCTTTGCATGAATAATCCAAGTTAATATGACTATTATAATGGGTTTAGTCAAATCAGCCAAGATTATTTTTTTTGTTGTTCCCGGCCAGTGTGTCGGATATGATATTTCCAATCTGCAATATTCGCCCTGAGCGTGTCGAAGGGCAGATAAATAAACATCAAGTTAAACCATTACTCAATGGGAAGGAATCTCCGTATGAACAGTGACGAAGTAAAAAAAGGAATGGAACGAGCTCCGCACCGCAGCCTTTTGCGAGCTGTTGGCTTAAGTCAGGAAGATTTTAACAAACCTTTTATTGGAGTTTGTAATTCGTTTAATGAAATTATTCCGGGTCATGTGCATTTAAATGCTGTAGGCCGTTGGGTTTGTCGTCATATTCGCAAAACCGGCGGGGTTCCTTTTGAGTTCAATACCATTGGGATTTGCGATGGCATAGCCATGGGACATACGGGAATGAAATATTCCCTTCCAAGCCGTGAATTGATTGCCGATTCCGTGGAATCAATGGTCAGAGCACATTGTTTTGACGCATTGATCTGTATCACGAACTGCGACAAGATTGTGCCTGGAATGCTGATGGGAGCGCTTCGTGTGAATATACCCACCATCATGGTCAGTGGCGGTCCAATGGCAGCGGGGAAGACGCCGGACGGCAAAGTTATCGATTTAATCAGTGTGTTTGAAGGAGTTGCCGCATGCAAAAATGGTGACATAAACGAGACGCAATTGAAAGAGATCGAGACCTATGGCTGTCCGACTTGCGGTTCCTGCTCCGGAATGTTTACGGCAAACTCCATGAATTGCCTGTGCGAAGCGATTGGAATCGCATTGCCGGGCAATGGCACAATCCTTGCCGTAAATCCTAAGAGGAAAAGTCTTTACACAAAAGCAGCCAAACGGATTGTTGAAATGGCAAAAGAAAATGGCCCGAAGCCGCAGGATATCGTAACGCATGAAGCAATTGATAATGCGTTTGCCGTGGATATGGCTATGGGCGGAAGCACAAACACGGTTCTGCATACTCTGGCGATTGCTCATGAGGCTGGTGTCAGCTACGATCTGAATCGAATTAATGAACTTTCCACAAAATGTCCGAACATATGCAAGGTGTCGCCATCCAGTGGATTCCATATGGAAGATGTTGACAGGGCAGGCGGGATCAGCGCGATTATTCGAGAACTACGGACGATTAAGGATTTAATTCATTCTGATGCGATGACGGTTACGGGCAAAAGCATTGGCCGTAATGTGGCTCGTGCCATGATTAAAGATAGCGCAGTGATCCGTTCAAAGGATAATCCCTATTCGCATGAGGGCGGACTATCTGTTCTCTGGGGAAATTTGGCCGAAGAGGGCGCCGTCGTAAAAAAGGCCGGCGTGTCTGCGAACATGCTGACATTTCAAGGACAGGCAGTCATTTTCGATTCTCAGGAGGATGCATGCAAGGGCATTCTTCAAGGTCAAGTAAAACCCGGGAATGTGGTGGTGATTCGGTACGAAGGACCTCGCGGCGGACCAGGCATGCAGGAAATGCTGGCGCCAACATCATATATCATGGGACAGGGGCTTGGCGAACAAGTGGCGCTCATCACGGACGGCCGTTTTTCCGGAGGCACGCGCGGCGCCTGTATTGGTCATGTCTCACCAGAAGCCGCTGACGGCGGAACCATTGCCCTTCTTGAAGAAGGCGACACGATCCGAATTGACATTCCCAACCATTGCCTGGAGGTGGACCTAACGGATGACGAACTTCAAAGGCGGCGTGAAAAACTTCCTCCTTATACGCCAAGAGTATTAACAGGTTATCTGAAGCGTTACGCCGAACAGGTGACAAGCGCTGGAACGGGTGCGGTTTTTAAGTGAAATGGCAACTGATCAGGCACAAAGTGGCAAAGGCACCAGCCTTCGCCCTTTCGACATTGCTCAAGGCTACGGCTTGGCAGGC
>CAZBGF010000462.1:0-1984 GCA_964491255.1 uncultured Verrucomicrobiota bacterium | reverse complement strand
TTAGCGAAGGTTGGAGCGCGGGTGGTTAAAATCAGGGTTTTTCAGGGCCGACTAATCTTAGCATCTTGAGTGAGCGTAAGCGAACGGGCGCTATGAGTATCTAAAAATTCAGCTTTTTTCTTGCTCAAATCCGCCGGGATTTGCGAAAGATTACGGGCTGAAGAGACATATATATAATGCGGAATGGTTCAACGTTCATGGTTCTTAACTGCCGAAATTCCGCGTTTTTTTGTAATAGTTTAGCGGCTTGAAGTGCGGAGACGGGGTCAGCTCAAGCGCTGCTGTGCCTATTTGCCTTTATTATTTTGTGTCTGAGTAGACACTCTGTTCGTTTTCAAAAAGGCCTTTCGGTCTGAAATTTCCTCTAAATCACTGAACCCGTCATTATCGGAATCCATACGCAAAGGGTCAGTATGCCATATATGTACTTCTTCATAATCGGATAGACCGTCTCCATCAGCATCCGGCGCAATCGCTGTTGTAACTTTGAGTTCACCGCTTACACCAATGGGCAGCAAAACATTGTTTCTGAATAGTATATATCCCGAATATTCAGCTGTAATATTGGTTTGACTGCCTACAATGTAAGCTTCGTTTGTCATGCTGGAAAATCGCATTAACAGAGCTTTTGCAGGTGCGTTGATCCCGAGATGGTCTTTCATATAAGCATTGTTTCCATCCGGGCCATATGTTTTATCGAGATCATGCCATTGCCCCTCTACTGAACATTGGATTATTTGACCTTGAGTAACATATATACCGCTGTCCTGCCAGAGTTTATCGGCATGAACAATAAAAATCGTTTCAACAGGCTTCACCGCGTTGACTTTCGGTTTAGTGCAACACCCTGTAATATTCAGGCAGAAAAGCATTGTCAGGCCCAGAAGGACAGACGACAGACGACGGATGACAGAAGACGGATGACATATGATGGATGACAGAAAATATAACAACAGCGCTTGCTGTACGCAACGGAAGCTTTCTATCCGCTGCCCGCTGCCCTCAAGCGTATCTCGCTGGCCTCTGGCCTCTGACTTTTGACTTTCGTCATCTGTTATCACCTTATCCATTCCTCTTCTCAAAATCTTTCATAAAGGAAACCAGAGCGTCAATTCCTTCCATGGGAAAAGCATTGTAAACCGACGCGCGAATTCCTCCTACCGAACGATGCCCTTTTAATCCTTTTAAATTCCGGATTGCAGCTTGTTCAATAAATTGTTCCTCAAGAGTCTTATCTTTCAGACGCCATGTAATGTTCATATCAGAACGACATTCTGGCGCCGCGGTCCCCTCGTAGAACCCGCCACTGTCAATAACACCGTAAATTGTCGCGGCCTTTTCAATATTCCGTTTGTACAATGTTGATGATCCGGTTTTCATGATCCAGCGTGAAACAAGCATCATTATGTAAATCGTGAAGCATGCCGGAGTGTTGTACAGCGAGTTCTTCGCAATATAGGTTTTGTATTTCAGCATCGAGGGAAGGTTGTCAGATGCACGCTCAGCCAAATCTTTCCGGATTACAACAAGTGCCACGCCGGACGGCCCCAGATTCTTCTGAGCGCCGGCGTAAATCATGCCAAACTGATTGATATGAAACGGCCGCGACAAAATGTCTGAAGACATATCAGCAATAAGTGGTGATTCTGTTTTTGGAAAGACCTTCCACTGAGCGCCGGAAATCGTTTCATTGGATGTGATATGGACATATGCCGCGTCTGTCGTGAGTTTTAATTCGTTTTCAGACGGAACCCGCGCGGGCCTGTCGTTTTCGCAATCAGCCGCAATATTCACATTGCCGATGAGTTTCGCTTCCTTAACAGCCTTTGCAGCCCATGCGCCGGAAAGTGTGTAATCAGCTGTCTGACCCGAACCTGCAAAATTCATCGGAATCATAGCAAACTGGAGACTCGCGCCTCCTGAAATAAATAGAACTTCATAATCATCAGAGCAATTCAACAGTTTTTTATAATTGTCAACAGCC
>CAZBGF010000461.1:0-1989 GCA_964491255.1 uncultured Verrucomicrobiota bacterium | reverse complement strand
GGGCGAATCGTCCCGATGAGCCGTCAGTTTCTTTCTTCCTTTTCATAATAAATTTCGCAGAACTCTATATATTTCCAATTTCTATTGCCGTTTACTTTCTTCCTCTTTGAGCGTACGAACAAAATCCGTGATTGAAAACATACCCTGATCTCCATTCGTACGACTACGCACAGCGATGCTTTTTGCTTCGACTTCCTTTGGTCCAATAATCACCATATATGGAATTTTTTCTATTTGCGCGTCACGTATTTTCGCCCCTATTTTTTCTGAACGGGTATCGAACTTGACCCGGATATCCGATTTTTTTAATTCATCGGATATACTCAGAGCATAGTCATTCTGCTTGTCAGTCAGCGGCAAGATCCGTACTTGTTCAGGCGCCAGCCAGAGTGGAAATGCGCCGCCATACTGTTCAATCAGAATACCAAAAAAACGTTCTATACTTCCCAGAAGCGCGCGGTGCACCATGAAAGGCTGATGATCCTGACCGTCTTCGCCAACATAGGTCATATCAAACCGGTCAGGCAGGTTAAAATCAAACTGTATTGTGCTCATCTGCCACTCACGGTCAACGACATCCTTGACTGTCAAATCAATTTTAGGTCCATAAAATGCGCCTGCGCTTTCATCCACGTGATACGGAATAGAGCTGGCCTTCAGCGCCTGCTCCAGTGAGTTGGTAGCCTGCTGCCAGAGGGTTTCTTTACCAATAGCTTTCTTGGGACGGGTTGAAAGATAAGCTGATATCTGAGTAAAACCAAACGTCTTAAACATGGTCATGGCAAACTGGACAGCACGCGTAATTTCCTGTTCGATCTGGTCTGGTGTGCAAAAAATATGCGCGTCGTCCTGCGTAAAGCCTCTCGCACGTAACAGGCCATGCAATACACCTGTTTTCTCGTAACGGTAAACCGTGCCAAGTTCAGCCCAGCGCAATGGCAAATCCCTGTATGAACGCTTATGAGACTTATACACTTGAATATGAAACGGGCAATTCATCGGCTTGATGAAATACTGCGATTCATCAATCTCTATGGCCGAATACATGCTTTCTTTATAAAAATCAAGGTGCCCTGAAGTTTCCCATAGACTGGCTTTCCCGATATGCGGAGTGTAAAGCAGATCATATCCGTTCCGTAGATGCTCCTGACGCCAGAATTCTTCGATGATGGATCGAATACGCGCGCCTTTTGGATGCCAATGAACCAATCCAGGGCCCACTTCATCGTGAATGCTGAACAGATCCAAAGCCTTTCCGAGCTTCCGATGATCCCGCTTCCGCTTTTCCTCAAGACGATTCAGATACTGTTTTAATTCCTTATTTGAATTTGCTGTAGTGCCGTAGATGCGCTGAAGCATCGGATTGGTTTCAAGACCTCGATAATAGGAGCCGGCTACTGATAACAGCTTAAAGGCTTTGATATCTCCTGTACGGGCCACATGCGGGCCGCGGCAAAGATCAGAAAAATCGCCGCATTGATAGAAAGTAATGCACTCGCCTTCCGGAATATCAGAGAGTCTTTCCAGCTTATAGGTTTGGCCCTGAGCCTTCAGCATTTCCGATGCTTTTTCACGGGTCACCTCAATGCGTTCAAACGGAATATTATCCTTAATGATTTGTGCCATTTCCCGCTCAATGCGCGGAAAATCGTCAGGGGTTATATGTTGGGGCAGATCAAAATCGTAGTAGAATCCATCTGCGATTGTTGGTCCAATATCGAGTTGGACATGCTTAAACAATCGGCAAACTGCTACTGCCATAATATGCGCCGTACTATGGCGCATTTTTTCTAAATCCAATGTCCGATCTCCTCTTCTCTAATGAAAACTCTGATTATGGCTGAATTCCTGTAAATTCTCTAAAATGGATATTCAGCTGTCACTTTATCGCCTGGCGTATTTGTTGTCAACATAAAAAAAATGGTATGTTTCTCTTCGGCACTGTCAAGAAAAGTGTGTACTTTTAGATAGAAGCGGATCGCCGATAGA
>CAZBGF010000460.1:0-1993 GCA_964491255.1 uncultured Verrucomicrobiota bacterium | reverse complement strand
TAATGTCAATGCGTCCCATCCGGGACGCCATGAAAATAGCGCGGCGATTCCCTGGTCGACCCGATCGTCGGCTCCCCCTGGCCGCCGCGTCACTCGCTTGCACTCGCAAGCGGCTGGCAGGGCGGTTCTTCGGGCAGGCAGGCAGGCATCGCCGTGAACAGGGAAACAACCGTCAATTCAGTCCCGTAGGGACGGCTGATAACATAGACCTGAGTAGTTGCGAAATAAAAACAAAGGATGGAGACACATGAAGAAGACAATCATTTTGATACTTGTTTCGTTTTTGCTGCTGGCTGGTTACGGGGATGAAACACAAAAAAACTTAACTCCTTTTCAGAAAAATCCCGGAGTCGAAATACCAAATCCAAAAAACAGTGATATCCCATTGGGATTCCCGCGTTATTTTTCAAAAAAGCTTGGTCGTTGGAATAAAGAATACGCCCGTTCCGGCGATGCTGGATTGCGGATTGCTTTAAAAAAGGATAGTGGCCCCGCCATTCAGAACATTGCCTGGAAAAACTTAGCTCTCGACCCCGATAAATTTTACAGACTTTCTTTTTGGTATAAAACTATCGAGAAAGAATTACAGCCGGGAATCCTTCGGATAGGTTGTAACGGATTCTATAAATACTATCCCGGCTCCAAAGATTGGCGACGAGCGATCTCAAATTTCAGAGGGTCTGAGAAGACTATCGTGTCATTCCTAACGTTTGCCACTAAGAACGGGAGTTTGATCAGAGATAAAAAAGATAAAAATAAAATTCTGAATCGAATTGATTTAAGTGTCTGCCTTGACGATTTCGGCTTTCGAGAGTTGACAGAAGCTGATTATCAGGAAAATCTGATCGAAGATTCTGATTTTGAAAATGACAATGAATTCCCTGTGGGTTGGAGACAGGATGCTTTGCTAAATCAGCGATTAGTGACGGTAGAGAGTCAAATAGACGCTAAGAATAAAGTATTGAAAGTTCAAGTGCCGGAAGGAGATAGAAAGCGGGCAATATATGTTTATTCAAATTTCATGCCGATGAAAGCGGGAAGCATTTACGAAATAGCCTTTGATGTAAGAACGGACAAGAGTGAATATAAAACATTGTTGCGATTCTCGGAAGGTAATAAAAGAAATCCGGTGTTTTTCGAAAAAGCGATATCCCCAAAATTACAGTGGAAGAGATATGAGTTTTTCATGGAAACGCCAAGAAATGGAAATTACAAATATTTAGGTGAGAAATTTCTAGCCCGGCTGTCTATATGGATGTGGGGGAATAATAAACAAAAAGAAGATAATTCCTTATATATCGATAATGTTAAAGTTAAACTTATAGATATACAGTCTTATTGACGCAAGGGAATAATCATAGTTCACAAAATAACAGTCATAAATTCAGTAAAGAAACGGTATTTATGAAAAAGAACAGGATAGCAGAACAGGGAACACGAGTTGCGGGATGTTTTGTTCTAATCGCGGTGATGGTTTTCAATGTTTTCGGAGAGTGGAAAAGTTCCGCCGACACGAAAACAGCAAAGGAATTTTCAACAGTCTCCGGAAAAGTGTTTCACGACTTGAATTCAAACGGCATCATGGATGATGGTGAAACGCCCGCGAACAACATCGAAGTATCAAATGGTCGCAACATTGTCCTGTCCGGACCGGACGGGGCCTTCAAACTTGCAAAATTCACTGATTTGCCTACCCGAATTTTTATAACAGAACCAAAAGGCTGGAAAGCGACAACAGACTTTTCTTGTTTGGCTGAAGGCGATGGAAAAGAAATTTTGTTTGGTTTGGTCGAAACTCCGGACATCAAAGCGCGAAATTTTTCTTTTATCGACGGCGGCGATATTCAATATGAATTGGCTAAAGATTCAAAACAGTTGACGGGAGATTTACAGCAATTGCTGGAATTCCAGAAACAGGGAAAAGCGGTTTTTTCGGTGTGGCCGGGAGATCTGACGCCTCACGGCAAAATTGAAAATCTCAGTTTCCTGAAAC
>CAZBGF010000459.1:0-2001 GCA_964491255.1 uncultured Verrucomicrobiota bacterium | reverse complement strand
CTGTTACGCACTGTTTAAATGATGGCTGCCTCTAAGCCAACATCCTAGCTGTTTTAGCGATCTTACATCCTTAGTCACTGAACCGGTTTTAGGGGCCTTAACTGGCGATCTAGGCTGTTTCCATTTTGACTATGAAGCTTATCCCCCACAGTCTATCTCCACACGTGACTGCTGCGGTATTCGGAGTTTGATTGGCGTTGGAAACCCGGTAAGGCCCCTAGTCCATTCAGTGCTCTACCTCCGCAACGAGCATTCGTGCAGGCTAACCCTAAAGTTATTTCGAGGAGAACCAGCTATTACCGAGTTTGATAAGTCTTTCGCTCCAACCCACAGATCATCCTAGAATTTTTCAGCATTCAAAGGTTCGGTCCTCCATCTCCTGTTACAGAGACTTCAACCTGTCCATGGGTAGCTCACTCGGCTTCGGGTCTATTGCCAGCAACTAAATCGCACATTTCGCACTCGCTTTCGCTTCGGCTCCGTGTGGAGACCACACTTAACCTGGCTGCTAACAATAACTCGCGGACTCATTATGCAAAAGGCAAACGGCCACCCGTCCTAAGACAGGCTACCATAGCATGTAAGCACATGATTTCAGGTACTATTTCACTCCCCTAACAGGGGTTCTTTTCACCTTTCCCTCGCGGTACTAGTTCACTATCGGTCATCAGCAGTATTTAGCCTTGGTGCGTGGACGCACCGGATTCACACGGGGTTTCACGTGTCCCGTGCTACTTGGGATGTCCCTAGAGCTCTTCAAGATTTCGAGTACAGGCCTGTCACCTTCTATGGAGTCCTTTTCCACGGACTTCCTCTATCTATCCAAGTCCCATATTGGGATCCCACAACCCCAACACACAAGTGCGTTGGTTTGGGCTGTTCCCCGTTCGCTCGCCACTACTTGGGGAATCACTATTGTTTTCTTTTCCTCCCGGTACTGAGATGTTTCACTTCCCGGGGTTCGCTATGAAGCCCTATGTATTCAAACTTCATTAACGAGGCATTACCCTCGCTGGGTTTTCCCATTCGGAAATCTCCGGATCAAAGCGTATTTGCCGCTCCCCGAAGCTTAACGCAGCTTATCACGTCCTTCTTCGCCTACTGATGCCAAGGCATCCATCATGCGCCCTTTTGAGCTTGACCAAAATAAAAATTGGTCCAATTCATGAGTTATTTATGTTTTCTGATTCTTCGTATTTAATTTTCGTTTATCTACGGTGAAGAGTATTTTATTACCCTTCTTGTTGATGAAGAGTGGACGATCCACTCTCCTTGTAATCATTAATGTATCCTATGCAATTGTCAAAGATCGAACCGCCGAATCGGCGGAAATCGGTTTGGAATATATGAGATGAGTGGTGGGCGTGCCTGGGGTCGAACCAGGGACCTCGTCCTTATCAGGGACGCGCTCTAACCAACTGAGCTACACGCCCGGCTGCGTTGGTGGAGGCAAGGGGATTCGAACCCCTGACATCCAGCTTGCAAAGCTGGCGCTCTACCAACTGAGCTATGCCCCCGGATTCACTTCCAGGCTACTGGCATGTTTCAATTCGCGAGTGACGCCGTCATCTCGACATTCATGTCTGCCATTCGAAGCAGAAGTGGTGCGGCAAGCACGGCAACCTGTGTTGCGTCGCTTTTTTTAGGTCCTCTGTTTGACCAGAGGATCGTCTGTTCTTTCGAACAAACGACTGTCCGTATCCACTCGATCTTCAAGACGCAAGCGTCTTGGGCTCGAGGGATTCTCCTTAGAAAGGAGGTGATCCAGCCGCTGGTTCCCCAACGGCTACCTTGTTACGACTTCATCCCAGTCACCAATCGTACCTTGGGCATCTCTCTCCCTTGCGGGTCGAGTCAATGACTTCGGGTGCAATCGGCTTCCATGATGTGACGGGCGGTGTGTACAAGACCCGGGAACGTATTCACGGCGCCGTAGCTGATGCGCCGTTACTAGCGATTCCAGCTTCATGGAGTCGAGTTGCAGACTCCAATCCGAACTGA
>CAZBGF010000458.1:717-2002 GCA_964491255.1 uncultured Verrucomicrobiota bacterium | reverse complement strand
AATGCCGCTTTATCCTTATTTTTCTGATATAAGAGTCACACCGCTGATTGCTCATCCTAAATTTCCTCAATTTGCAGAAGGCGATTCCCCATGATTTTGAATCGAAAAACGTGATGAGCAACTCAGCAGTATGACCTAGCAGATAGAAACCAATCCGAAATTAACAAGCGATGAAAGGAGAGTATCATGACTATTAAAAGAATGTTTACGATCGTTGGGTGTCTGGGGCTGGTACTGGGATTTGCCCTGTTGTCAAATGCTGCTTCATCAGATGTCATAGAAATAAAGGCGGCAAGCTGGTACCCGCCTCAACATGTAATGTTTAAAGAGGCCTATGAGCCTTATGCCAAGGTTATTGAAGAGCGGACCAAAGGAAAGGTCAAATTCGTATGGTTTACCGGAGGGACCTTGGCCAAGGCCGGCCAGACCTGTGACGCCGTGAAAACAGGTTTGGCTGACATGACATTTCCCATGGCCCTGTGGGCCGTGGAGAGCCAGTTTCCTGTTTCTACGGTTATTGTGCTTCCCTTTCTGACGGATTCGGAGAGTCAGGCCGCAGACCTTTACTACAGAGCCTTTAATGGGATACCGGAGATTCGGAATGAATATTCCGGCATGAAGGTCCTTGGATTTCACTCAACAGGACTCGTAAATCTTCATATGAAAAGCAGCCACATCAAAGACCTCAAAGAGATCGAAGGACTGAAGATATGGCCTGGATCTCGAACCGTTGTTCAATGTCTGAAGCTATGGAAGGCTGTGCCGCGTATGACGAAAATTGAAGATCTCTATATGACTCTCCAGAGAGGTGCTGTGGATGGGTGCGTTTTCACATGGGTGCCCTTGAAGGCATTCAAGCTTACGGGAGTGGTCAGCAGTCATACGGTACTGAATTTCACAGCCGGGCTACAGCCGATTGTAATGAACCTTGAAAAATGGAAATCATTGCCGCCGGATGTTCAGAAAGTCTTTGAAGATCTAAGCCCTTCTATCGGCTGTTTGGTCGGCAACGTTTTCGGGAAGTACAACGCAACTATTGAAGCGGCACTTAAGAAGCGAGGTGATTTCATCTATCATGTCCCGCCCGATCAGAAGGCCATATGGAAACAAACGGTTATGCCTGTATACGAGGCCTGGGTCAAAGGGATCAATGCAAAGGGGATGAACGGTGGAAGCTGTGAAAAAATAATTAAAAAAAGCGTAAAAAATATTGAAGGAGTCAAAAATATAAAAATAAATTATGAAACAGAAAAAGGAGAAATCACTTTTGATGAAAATAAAATAG
>CAZBGF010000458.1:0-707 GCA_964491255.1 uncultured Verrucomicrobiota bacterium | reverse complement strand
TGGGTCAAAGGGATCAAGGCAAAGGGGATGGACGGCGAGGCCATTCTCAAAAAAGTGGAAGCCCTTGCCGAAGAAGTCAGGAAGAACCCGTGTAAGCCCGCCCCGTGGTGGGGAAAAAGCTGGCAGAAGTAGACACAGGGTAAAAAAACCTGATAAAAATGGGTAAACAAAAAAGTGCCGGATTCATTTTCTACAGATGAGGTCGGCGCTTTTTGAGTTTCCCCCATAAATGACATGACTGGCCATGCAGGCGCCATTGAACCGGTGCCGGGGTCTGAATCGGAAAAAGGAGCCGCGGATAAAAATATGGGCGAATGGGGACAGAAACATTTGGTGGGACACTGGGTTCCAAGAATAATGATCAGTCCGGCCACAGTCTCTAATGCGCTTGACAAGTGACGTTGACTGCCTGGAAAGCTATCTTTTTTAAAGAACGATTTGTCTTTTAATGTTAGAGAAAATCTGAGGGAGGTGAAATGTCAAGCGCTATCAGGATCGGTGTTGTTTTAGAATCCATCGCATCCGGTTTGAAGTGGTTCATCCATCCAGTAAGCAAATATCTGGGATACTTGAGCGCGGTACTCTCCTTGTTTATGGCTGCCGTGATCATCCTGGATGTCATTCTCCGACTGTTGTTTCATAGTCCCATGACCGGCATCCTGGAATATGAAACCTTCCTGCTGGTAATCATTACGTTCTTGAGCCTC
>CAZBGF010000457.1:0-2004 GCA_964491255.1 uncultured Verrucomicrobiota bacterium | reverse complement strand
GCGGTCAGTCCGTTTTCACAATCTGTTCGACCGTCTATTCCGGAATACGCCAGAAATTTTCCGCCATGCCATTTGCGCCGTTTAAGATGATCTGTATTCACACAAGATTACCCCTGAGCGAAAGCCTGATAACAGACCGAATTCGAAGCCCAATGGGTGGATTGTTCATGCTTTGCATGAATAATCCAGGTTAGCGATCAGTACATATTTTTAATTGCGCAGGCAATCTTCTATTTTGTGAATTTACAATATACTTTTGATCAATACTTGGAAAACAATCTGAAACAAATTCCAGCCACAGCCTCTGCCTGATCTGCGCGGGAGCCATGCGATAAGCGAAAAGCTGATCAAGAAAGCGTTGTGCGTCACCCTCAGCCTCAGTTGTGACTTTCCATTTATACGCCTGAGCTCTCTCTGTAATTCGTCGCGCTCTGCCTTTGGCCTCTGGAAGTTTCTCGTTTTGATAGGAATCAGCTTCATTAATCAGTCTTTGACAATCTATTTTCGCGTTGACCACATCATCAAAATACTTTTGGACCTTACTAGGCGGCAAAACCTCGATGAGTTCAACATAAGAAACCCTGATGCCAAATCTCAACTGCTCAAGACTTTTGTTAACCATGCGGCAAACAGTGCTTTCGATTTCCTTCTTCCTATAAGTCAGAATCTGATCTACCGGCAATGTAATAAGGGAATAAATCATGGCATTGCAGGCAATATCCCGCAATATCTTTTCCGGCTGACGGGCATTAAACAGATAATTTGCCGGATCGCTAATACCATACTGAATAACAAAATTGATATTGAGAATGTTGTTGTCGCCTGAAATGCAATATGACTCTATTCCTGTTAAAAGAAAAAAAGCTTTTGCCTCTTCACTTCCTTCCAAAAACGAACCAACGGAAATCCGGCTGATCTCGCGAACAGATACTTTACTAACTTTATCAATCGGCCATGGCAGAGTATAATGACTCCCCGGCGGAATGGATTTGTCAATCACCTTGCCGAAACGCTGCAAAACGCCAAGTTGATTCTGGGAAACGGAAAATATTCCCGACCCAAGGTAAATGACAAGAAGAACTATGCATACGACGCCAATGAAACGACGCACGTCTACCAGACTCTTCCTGATCTGGGATTTACCTGGAACATCCATCATTTCGCCTTTCCTTCATCCGGCTCATTCAGATATTTAAACAGGCTGGCCTTTGTTGATAAAATCAGCGTAGTTTTTTCCTTCAGAATCTGCCGATACACATCCAGGGACTTGATAAACTCAAAAAATTCAGGATCCTGTCCAAAAGCTTCTGCATAAGTCGTCATTGCATCTTTATCGCCTTCGCCTTTAATAATTTCGGCAGCTTTATACGCATCTGCCATGATACGGGCGGCTTCGCGGTCAGTTTCCGCCTGTATTTTAGCGGATTCCTCGCGCCCTTGAGCTCGAAATCGAATAGCTTCCTTCTTACGCTCAGACTGCATGCGTTTATAAACCGCCTCAGCAACAATCGATGGGTAATTAATGCGGGTGATTCCAACTGACACAATTTCAATGCCATATTTCTGCTTTGACTTTTCATTGCAATTGGTGAGAATTCGACGCTCCATTTCCGCAAGTTTCACCTCATTTGTATCAGTATTGATTACGTTATTGATCGTGTAGTCGCCAAGCACACTCCCTAATTGGGAATTCACCATATCACCGGTCTTCTGAACGGCTATATCGGTTGTGGCCATTGATTGAAAAAATAAAAGTGGATCAGCTATCCGCCAACATATATAACAGGTCAAAATCAGTGGATTCTTGTCGCCCAGCAGTAATTGCATCGGCTGGGTTTTAAAGGTGCTCACACGCTTGTCAAACCTGTTGACAGTTTGCAGAAATCCCGGTCTCTTGAAGTAGAGCCCCGGCGAATCAAGGATTCTCATCGGCTTGCCGAACTGTGTAAAAATGGCATAGTCAGTTTCGTTCACGGTAAATGAACTGAAGATGAGGCAGATTAA
>CAZBGF010000456.1:0-2014 GCA_964491255.1 uncultured Verrucomicrobiota bacterium | reverse complement strand
ACGGGCAGACTGAACCATGAACGGTTAAAACAAACTTTTATCTCATTTGCGCGCCGCAGGCGCAGAATTTTTCTCCTGCTTCACATAACGCGACCCCGTTGCATGCGCAAGATCAGCAAGAGCTGTAAATATAGTTTTTTCAGCAGTAATCAGGGTTCTTCGCGCCTCTGATAATTTGGTCTGAGAACTGAGTACATCCAGAATGCTTTTCAAGCCTGCCTTATAACCAGCCTGCGCGGCTTCGTACGCCTCTTTTGAACTGTTGAAATACGTTTTCCCATATTTCAACTGCTGAACAGCTGTCTTGAACTCGTAATACTTTATCCATACATCAGCGCTCACTTCAATTTCAGCCTGCTTTAATCCGGCGCGCTGAGCCTCAGCGCTTGCCTGTGCAGCCCGTTTAACACTCAGATTATAAAAACCGTCAAAAATAGACCATTCAATACTGAGATACCCCGCATATCCATATGTATCTTGATTTGACGGGTCAATATCACGAAGATCATACCAGAGCTTTTGCGCGGAACCGCCAAGTGATAATGAAGGCCATAAATCAGAATTCGCCGCTCTTACCGCGGCTTCATACGCTTTCAAATTTGCACGAAGAGCGGCAACATCAGGTCTGTTTGTTATCGCCTTTTCAATAAGCCGGTTTACATCATCCTCATTGATTTCTTCCGGTAAATCACCGGTTGGAACAGAAATTTTGAAATCCATATCAGCGCGAACACCCAGTGACTGCGCCAGATTCGCCTTTTGCGTTTTAACCTGTCCTTTTGCCGATTCTAATGAATATAACGTCTTGTCATAATCAGCCTTTGCCTCAAGCACATCAAGCTGGATACCCAATCCCGCTGTCAATTTCTGCTTAGCGGAATCAAGCGTTGTTTTCGCGTCCTTCACATCCGTTTCAACTGCTTCTACTGTCAACTGGGCGCTGTGAAGCTGATAGTAATTATTTTCGACATCAAGGAGTAAATCCTGAATTGCCTGATTGAATTGGAAATTTGCCGCAAGAAGTTGTTCTATAGTTTTATCTACCACTGCACTCCTGCCGCCTAAATCAAGCAGAAGCCAGGTTAAGGTGCCGTTCGGGCCGTAATTGACATCGTTTAGCTCAAGGCTTTTCTCGTCGGCAACTGTTCTTTCCCTGGTCACATTTCCAGCCACTGATACCTGCGGATAGTATCTGCTTCGAGCCTGTTTCACCACCGATTCAGCCGCGCGCGCGTTATTCCACGCTTCATAGGTATTCTGGTTGTTATGCAACGCGACATCGATCAATTCCGCTAATACCATTGGTTTTGATGTGTCAATGTGCTGTTCGCGGATCGAGGTCCAGACAGGATCGACAGATTTTGACGTTCTTTCCCGTTCAGCAGGAACCCATATTTCATTTGCAGTTGCCGGCGCCTTGACGCTCCGACACCCTGTTCCACAAATGAACATGATAGCAACAGCGCCAAAAACCATCGTTTTACCAAGATCTATCATTGATTTATTTCTTTCTCCATTACGATAAATTAGACCGCCTATGGCGGCAACTGTAAGGAGATCGGGCATTCCTGCCCGATCACGGCAGGCCTCCTTTGCCTGCCGACAATAGACTCCTGCAAAATAACTGAATTGGCTGTAGCCGCGCCATTATATGGCGCGTTTAAGCCGTCGCATATAATGCGACGGCTACAATTTGTTCATTTCGCAGAACTCTATGCTGACAAACTTTAAAATTCCTATACATTTTACTCAGAATTCTGACTCCTGAGTAATTACCCTACATAATAGATAAACGCTGATGGGAAGCAAGCAGAAAATTTTGGATAAGTCATTGCGGACAAATCACAGTAAATTATTTACAACCTACTACCGGCGTTTTTTCAGGCTATACCCTTTTTCCGCCACGACTTGTTGTGTTTGATTTTCTCCGCATGTAGAACTATCGAAGCTTCGCTATACTAGATGTTATCCGAAAAGTCCATGAAAGACAAAATCCTGAAAGAACTAAGAGTTT
>CAZBGF010000455.1:0-2023 GCA_964491255.1 uncultured Verrucomicrobiota bacterium | reverse complement strand
GATATTGACCTTCTCAACATTAAGATTCGTCTTATGATTGCTTCGGTTGATAAGGCTATGGAGATGGGTATAAATTGGTGGCAGCAGGACTCTTTTCTGTCTACCAAAGCAAGAGAAACGGAGTTAGAGAAAGAAAATACATCGTTAAAACAACGTTTAGACCGCTTGGAAGCAAAAATTACATAAAGGAATGGATATTCACCGGTGAGCTGGAGGTAAAACATGGCAAAAAATAAGAAAAAAAAAGAAGATGAACAGGAAATCGATTTTGGGATAGGAAAACTCAGCATAGGTGGGCTATTCAATGGAATAGAGAAACTGGTTGACCTGGCCTCGGACTTAAAGGAAGCCGGAGGCGAAATCAAGAAAGAAGGCGAAATAGACCTCAGCCATCTTAAGAAAGGCATGAAAGGCGTATTTGGCTTCTCTGTAAAATCCGGTATCGGGGGCGAGGGCAAACCTGTTGTCGAACCATTTGGAAATATTAAAAAGACCCCAAAAGGGCCCGTGGTTGAGGAAGACAGGGAACCCATTACTGATGTGTTTGACGAAAAAGAAGAGATTGTAGTTATAGCAGAGATGCCCGGGATTAGTGAGGAATCTATATCCTTAGATTTAAAAGGGGATATATTAGAGATAAAAGCGGTGAGTAAAGATAGGAAATACCATAAAGAAGTCTTGCTTCCAACCGCAGTCAAGCCCAAGACACTCACATCGAGTTACAACAATGGTATATTGGAAGTTAGAGTAAAGAAGTGACACCCCACACTTACGTGTAGGGAATGTACAAGAAGGATACTACAGGTGTAAGCCTGTAGAAACGTAACACCCCACACTTACGTGTAGGGAATAGGATACCACACTCGTAAGTGTGTGGAGAAAGGATGGATGCCTCTAACCGGACTAAGAGAAGATGGTTTGAAGTTAATTCTATTTGGCGGGAAAGGCGGTGTTGGAAAAACCACCTGCGCTTCCAGCACAAGTCTTTATTTAGCTGAGGATTTCAACACATTGCTTTTTTCTACGGATCCGGCGCATTCGCTTTCTGACAGCCTGGACCGGAAAATCGGCGATGAGACCAAATGTCTGGAGGGAATAAAGAATTTAAGCGCTCTTGAAATAAGCGCGGAGAAGGCGCTTTCCAACTTCAAGTATGAATATGAAGATGAGATAAAGAACATCCTGGATACCTCTACTTATTTAGACCAGGACGATATTGATTCTGTAATTGCCTTACCGATCCCGGGGATAGATGAGGTCATGGGTTTCAAAACAATCGTTGATCTTATTGAGAATGCTCAATACGATAAATATATTGTCGATTCCGCTCCAACCGGTCACGCGCTGAGACTCCTGACCCTGCCTGATCTGCTTAACGACTGGATCAAAGTAATGGCGAAAATGAGATGGAAGTATAGAGTCATAGTCCAAACATTTGGCGGGAAATACACCCCTGATGAAAGTGATGATTTTCTCGTGCAGATGAAAAAGATAGTCAAACGAATGTCGAGCTTGCTTCGAGACAATCAACGCTGCGAATTCATCGCGGTTACCATACCGGAGGCTATGGCCATTTCAGAAACGGAGCGATTACTGAACAGTTTGAATGGCTACGGGATCAAGGTGAAACAACTGGTTATAAATAATGTTTACCCCGACACCAAAAAGTTTGGTGTGGGGGTAAATTGCACATTCTGCCGGGAACGAAGAAAAGCGCAGGAGCACTATATCAAGAAGATACAACAAATGTTCAGTCATCTGAAAATAAGTATGACTCCGTTACAACCTCAAGAAGTGAAAGGATTAGAAGCTTTAAATAATTTTAAGAAATGGCTGTTTTAGGGAATGGATGGAAATACGAAGTGTTTCTCGCAGAGACGCGGAGGGCGCTGAGAGAATTATTTGATAAGAATCGTTGAGCAGCCTTCTCCGCCGAGTGGCGGATACGGTTGCCAAGGTGGACGATTCTTATCAATGAGCTATGTTATGGATAACAACGTAGATTTCAATTATCTAACGTCTC
>CAZBGF010000454.1:0-2031 GCA_964491255.1 uncultured Verrucomicrobiota bacterium | reverse complement strand
ATAATCATATCGTGAGAATATTTTCTCATCGTTTCTTCAGTTAAACCTGTGGATGGATCAGGATATCCGTGATCTGAACACATGAAAACAATTGAATCATCCCAAACGTTGTTCTCTTTGAATAACTGAATTGCTCTTTCCACCTCTATAGATGTATTTGGGTCAAGTCTGCAATTATACCACATAAGAAAAAATGCAGGGGTCTTTATGCTGCATTTTTTGAATAAATATTCTATAGTGTCCGTAATCGCTTTATTTGGCCACCATTCATGATGTGTTAATTTTGGAGGGAAATACCTTGAAGGAAGTGAGTGAGCCATGGCTTGCAAAGAGCTTCGTAGTGCTTTGGCATCAAATATAGAATAGATGTTATAACCGTTATCCTCAAGTACATTAATGATAGAATCCACATCATCTCGATTAAAATCAAAATCGTTATAATGCCTACTAATATAAGTTGCAGGTAGTCCAGTAAACATGGATGACGCTGCAAGAACAGAACTTGGCGCTGATGTAAAAGCATTGGTAAATTCAATTGCATCCTTGCCAAATTCATCCATTACATCAAGCCTATCTCTATCATCTACTCCGGAACGATATGTTCTCACAGAATCAGTTATAAAACATATAATGTTATATTTATTCATACTTACCACCGCCAAGTTGTCTTAAATAATTGGAATAATTGGTAACGCGATGTAAAGGATAGGCTTTCATATAAGCGTAGATAAAACCTCCTCATATTTACGGATAATTCTGTTGACATCAAATCTCTGCTCTACGTTTAACCGTATTTTGTCGGGATTTCGTTTTATTCCGACAGCGTTTTCTATCGTCCTTGCCAAAGAGACAGCATTTTCAGACGCTGCTATCCAACCATTCACCCCATCAACAATTATCTCTTTAATCCCACCCGGACAATCAAAAGCTACCACCCGAAGGCCACAGGCCAAGGCTTCCAGCACCGCGTTTGGAAACGCATCAGACCTCGAACTCAAAACAAAAAGGTCCGCCTGGCACATGTAGCGGTATGGATTCGCGACATAACCCGTGAAAGTAACCTTCTCATGAATTTGCAACTCTATCGCAAGTTTCTTGAGACGTTCCTCTTCCTCGCCTTCTCCCAGAATAGTTAGATGAAAGTCAATCCCCTCGATATACGCAGCTGACTGGAGAAGAAGATCGAAGCCCTTAAGATACTTCAATCTTCCAGCCGCAAGGATATTAATTTTTCCTTCAGGGAGACAGTGTTTCTTGTTGAAACCCAATGTCTGAATTCCTTCTACATCAACCGGATTATTGATAACGGCAAGTGTATCCGCTGAAATCTTGAAATGGGTTGTCAACTCATCAAACATATATTCAGACTGACAAATCACTTTGTCAAATGTGGGATAGAGCAATTTGTATAAAAATGGCAACACTGCTTTTATCGGGCTTTGTTTGATGTTTTGGCTTGGGATACTGTTCTCACGGGCAATATATTTCGCTTCTCCCGGTATCAGAGGTCGGCCCATGGCAACCGCGAAATTAAGATGGGCAAGGGTGGAAAAGACAATATCCGGTTTCGTTCTTCGAATCAGACGGATAATCTTTACCCATGCATTGCGTACCCTTTGGCAGTTCAGGTCATAAACATCCACATCATTCGGCAGTTCACGCAGGAGAGGCCCGCTTTTTCTGACAAGACCCAAAGAGGGAATGAACTGCTCCCTGTTGATATGCCTTATCAGGATAGTCAAAAAGCGCTCAGCACCGCCGGATCGCATTGACGGCGCCAAGAAAAGGATACGGATTTTCCGTTTCACCCCACGGCCTGCACATGAGAGATGCTTTGGGTCATTTTCCAGTACCTGATTGACGATCTCGTTTCGATACCATTATCATCATCGTGAAAAGAAGCGCCTTCAACTTAACCTCATATGAATAAGATCCTGACTTCAACGAAAGCCTGTAAAGCCTGAGCGCCTCTTCACGCTTTCCCGTCTTTTGCATTGCTCTGCCTAACCCATAACTTGAATTCATTTCGCA
>CAZBGF010000453.1:0-2034 GCA_964491255.1 uncultured Verrucomicrobiota bacterium | reverse complement strand
AGATTCAAATTTTTTTGAAATAAATTGGGGAACTGCCTCAGGTTTAATGAATAGGATATCGAACATGATTGATCGTGGAGAAAACTTCTCGATCTTATCCAGAAAATTAGCATGGACATGGCGTTTCCAGGGCCATTTCCCGATGACAGCAAGAGACCTCTCGTCATATCCGAGGAGCATCACCTGGTCAGAAACCAGCGGGTTTTGCTCATGGATATCGTACTCACGGAGGAAGAAATAGCCATTAAGCAAGGCCCTTTCCATGGATAGGAAGAGCCTGGTCCGTGTGGAGATGAAATGGATCACGGAAAAGGTCAGAAAACCCACTATGAAGAGAAATATAGCTTTTTTGATCATTGGAAATTCCTTGACCAAACCGGGAATAAACAAAGCACAAACAGGGAGGGCACCGCAATTTCAGCGCCGTGAAATAACTGGGAGATTAGAATTTTCTTAGTTTTGGCCTGAGGTAACCGCGACTGAGATATTCACGGTAATCTTCTTCATGATGTTCAAGGATATACTTAAGGTATCTGATATTAGTTTCTATGGCTGACATGTAAAGGTCCTCGTCAATCCCCCAACGTACCCTGAAGTGATCGCGCATATATTTGTACACACCTCCCAGTTGATGGCGAAACCGTTCCATAACCATATCAAAAAACCCTGGGGTACTTCTTAGAAAATCCAGTTCGCTGCCAAGCCCTTCAACATTTGCTTCCCTGAATTCATAATAGAGAAAGGGGAGCTTTTCAAGATAAGTACGGTCAGCCATTTGACCCGAAAGATCTGCGGTACCTAACATTTTACCGAGAGTCTCATGTTCTTGAGACACAAAAGAAATTTCAGCCAAATTTACATCGAGCCCCGTACACTTGAGAATGGCAACGCAATATTCCACATCATCTCTTGAATAACCCTTATCCACAAAGTATTTTTCCATAAACGCAATGCTGCGCCCGATGTGCACAAGCGTGTGTTTGGCGCCTGGCCCCTTCTCACCGCGGGTCAATATATAGCCTGAGTCATGAAGCAGGGCGCTAATCAGAGTTAACGCCACGCCCCTTTCTGAAAAATTCAGGTTTCTTATTGTTCCACCATGAATAATTCTCGCCGTTGTAAGAAAGGTGTCAGTGGTATGTTGAAGCTCATGGTAGGTCGTATCACATTCTTGGTAGCCGGGATAGCGGCCTTGAAAAAGGTCGAGAATGTCTCGAAATAATAGATTTAAAGGCTCAAAATCAAATCGGGGAAACATCATCAAGACCGTACGTCTCACTTCATCAAAGACATCTTGAGGACTTTCCATATTGACGAGTTCACTTAGTTGGTGGCTTGCTGATTCCATAAGTATCTCAGTATAATTTTGTACTTTAAGGCTGACACTATTTTTCTTATTTCTTGTCAGTTTTAGCCTAAGATAAAAAGGCTTGTTTGTCAAGGGGCGTAGGATACTCTGGATATTGGATAAAGTGAAACCGTTTTTGGCGGATGCCCATAGAATAGAAGCATAGAGGCCGTCAGAACTCGATTGTTTGATGAGGAATCCAGATGCATTGGGGGGTTGTTGGCAGAGATTTCAGATGCATGTGAAAAAGCTGCCCGAGAAGGCAAGCAGGTTCGTTGCCCGCTTTAGAGTCGGTGTAGGGTAATGCCCAGAGAAAATGCTAAGGCGTTGAGGCTCTCAGTCCGGTTTTTTTCATTTATCCATGGATGCTGTCAATCCATCTCATGGAGCTGTTTTCTCCTTGACATTACAGAAGGCTCTCTCTTAAGCTATTTCGGAAAGAAAATTAGCATGTTGACATATTGATGGAGGAGGAAGAAAATTGTCGGCGAAGCAACAAAAAAAAGAACTGCTGGTGGTTGTGAGGGATCTCAGGAAACTATCTCAAAAGATAGACAGAATGGTCAAACGTGTTGCAAAGATTGAAAAATCACAGAAGCCAAAGAAAACGAAGACAGTGGAATTGAGAGAAGTCCCTGGGATTGATCCAGCTATATTGGCCCGTGCCATTAGGGGAAAGATATACC
>CAZBGF010000452.1:0-2041 GCA_964491255.1 uncultured Verrucomicrobiota bacterium | reverse complement strand
TCATGCAGACAGGCAATGCGAACTATTTCGCAGTGAACTTATTCAAATCATAAATCTGAGACATGCAGCAGCTTTTTGGCGCCCCGTATGTACGGGGCGTCCAAAAAGCTGTTATCATATCTTCTTCGTGCTCTCCCTGGCCGCAGGGCGGTCCCACGGGCAGGCGGGCACTTGAGCGCGGGAGCGCGGGTGGTTAAAATCAGGGTTTTTCAGGGCCGACTAACTACTCAGGAGTCAGAATTCAGGAGTCAGAATGAGGGAGCCAGAAAGAAGAGGTGTGGGAGTGTCGGAGGAGTGCAACTGACAACTGACTGCTGACAGAGGCGTATTCTCGGAGTATTCAGGATTCTGAATGCCTGAGTTGCATCTTATCCCGCAAGCGCTTCGGCAATATTCAGAGTATGGTCCTTGAGTTTCCGGTAGTCAGTCAGCATATCCGCAAAAATCAGGCTGTTGAGAGGTGAAACGGATTTTGATTCCACGCGCTCCAGATGTTTCATGCGATAATCTTTCATCAGATGGGTGATGGCATCGCCCTGAGCATAAGCTTTATTAAGATTGTCAGAATTGTGCTCCTGCACGTTCTGGTTAACCATATCAATATATTGCGAGACATGATCGTGAAGATCGAGAATTTCTTTCTTTCCCGCCTCTGACATTGTCATGCCGGAATTACGCATTTTCAGATTCAGTTTTAGAATAGACACAATATAATCACTGATTGATTCGTATTCGTCAGCGATGCGTAGTTGTTTGCGCCCTTCAACCATCACCTCACGAGGAACGTTACTCGATAGAAGACTGCTGAGGAATTCCACGATTTCTTTTTGCACGATATCCAGTATCTCTTCACGATGGAAGGTTTTTTTCTCCTGCTTCTCATCCCGTTCCGATTCCTTTATGCTCGTTTTCAGCCAGTCCATCATTTTTCGAACGCCATCGCTCATTCGCATTATTTCATCATGCGATTGCTGGATGCCGATTGCAGGCGTGTCCAGCAATCGAACATTTAGGAACGTCAAGTGCGGCTTTTCTTTGACTGCTTTTTCAGGAAGGATGCGGCAGACAAGCCTGGCCAGAAAAGGCAGAAGAGGCAGGAAAATGAGTGTGTTGGTGATATTGAATCCCGAATGAGCCAGAGCTACCCCATATCTGATATAGGGAAACACGTCTTCGCCGTTAACCAGAAAATGGGTTCCGGGATAAATGCCGACCACTTTATCTATCAACTTGATGTATACCGGGAAGAGAGCGGTTATCCATAGAACCCCGGTTACATTGAAGATCGTGTGAGAAATTGCTGCGCGTTTCGCATTGGTCGTGGCGCCAATTGAGGCGAGAAGAGCGGTAATGGTTGTGCCGATATTCTCGCCAAGAATAAAGGCTACCGCTGTAGGGAACTCAATCATACCGGCTTCAGCCAGGCCGATGGTGATTCCGAGTGTTGCAAAAGAGGATTGAACGAGCATGGTCATCAGACATCCTATCAATGCGCATTTCATGACGCCAAAGTAGGTGTCAGCGCTGAACATGCTGATCCATTCAAGGAACGCAGGAACGTCTCGAAGCGATTTGAAACCGCTGGACATGAGCTGCAGGCCGAAGAATATCATTCCAATGCCCATAATGGTCATGGCAATGAATCGTATCTTTTCCTTCCGTGTAAAGAGAAAAACCAGAGCTGCAACGCCAAGTATTGGAAGACCGTATTTTCCGATTTTCAGAACAAGAATCCATCCGCTTATCGTAGATCCGATATTCGCGCCCATGATGACGCCAATGGCTTGTGTCAGAGTCATGAAGCCGCTGTTGACAAATCCAACAACCATGACCGATGTTACGGAACTCGAGTTAATGGTGCAGGTGACCATCATCCCGATTACGCAGGCCATGATGCGGTTGCTGGTTACACTGCTGATGAGTTGCCGGAGACCTTTCCCGGCAATAGCCTGCATGCCCTCCGACATGTTTTTCATGCCAAGCAGAAAAATGCCCAGTCCGCCTATTAACCCGATTATCATATTCAGCACAAGTTGAGATG
>CAZBGF010000451.1:0-2070 GCA_964491255.1 uncultured Verrucomicrobiota bacterium | reverse complement strand
AATATTGTCGGATTGGATTGCTCAATCATCATGCATCCACGTGTATGGGAAGCATCCGGGCACGCATCCAATTTTGTTGACCCCATGGTTGATTGTAAAGCATGTAGAAAGCGTTTTCGCGCTGACACGCTCTGCGAGGACCAGAACGCAACCCTGCAAAAAACGGATAAGGGATTCGCTCTGCCGGAAGGAATCAAATGCCCGGATTGCGGGTCAACTAATCTTACTGAACCGCGTTCATTCAATCTGATGTTTAAAACTTTTGTGGGACCTGTAGAAGAAGAGTCATCAGTTACTTATCTGCGCCCCGAAACAGCGCAAGGCATTTTTGTTCAGTTCCAAAACGTCTTGTCTGTATCCAGACAAAAAGTTCCATTTGGTATCGCCCAGATCGGCAAGGCTTTTCGAAATGAAATCAATCCCCGGAACTTCACGTTCCGTTCCCGTGAATTCGAGCAGATGGAACTGGAATTCTTCATCAAGCCGGGAACCGACCAACATTGGCATGAATACTGGACAAACGAACGGATGAACTGGTATAATACTATTGGCTTGCCGCCTAATAGTTTGCATCAACAAACTTACAGCGAGGGAAAGCTGGCTCATTACGCAAGCGCCTGTGTGGATATCCAGTATAATTTTCCGTTCGGCCTGCAGGAATTGGAAGGCATTGCCGCCAGGGGCAATTTCGATCTCTCTCAACATCAAACATTCAGCGGTAAATCCATGGAGTATTTCGACCCGGAAACAAAAGAAAAATTCATACCAAATGTCATTGAACCTTCTGCCGGTGTTGACCGAATTGCATTGGCTATACTCTGTGAAGCTCTTCACGAAGAATGGATTCCAAAAAAGAGAGGTCAAGAAGAAGGGAAAGATGCGGACAAATCAAGGGAGATCATTGAAGCAGAGCCGGGCAAGAAGCCGCCTGACGGCTATGAATCACGGACAGTCATGCGTTTTTCACCGGGCATGGCGCCATTCAAGACAGCTGTGTTTCCCCTATTGAAAAACAAGCCTGAAATTGTCGCCAAATCGCGCGAAGTATTTGAAATGCTCCAGAGCCGCTGGCCATGCTTCTGGGATCAAACTGGAGCTATTGGAAGACGATATCGCCGGCAGGATGAAATCGGCACGCCTTACGGAATCACCATTGACTTTCAAACGCTTGAAGATAACACCGTGACATTGCGTGAACGCGATTCAATGAAACAAATCAGGCATCCCATTTCTGATCTACCTGACCATCTTCAGGAAATATTGTATCCGCGCACGGTTCAAGATTCATAATTCACAGTTGCCTGCTTGCCGGCAGACAGGCGGTTTGGAATTATTGTAACCGGCTTTCGTGAAGAACGGTATAAACCGGACCATCAGAAGCCAAATCGCTTTTCATCAGGAGAACACACGGGATATCGAGCCGTCCAAAGGACTTGTCCTTTTTGGAGTCAATGGCTACCGCAAGAAGTTTTTCTTTACGCGGGGACCGCACACGGCCAAGAGTAAGATGCGGCTTAAATGGTTTGGTGTCCAGATGACATCCGGTGTTTTGTACGGATGTGATGATTTGTTTGTAGACAGCGGTGATAGGAACGATATTACCATGGAGTCCAGCCCATATAACCCTGGGTGCTTGCGGACTGCCGAAAAACCCAAGCCCTTTGACTTCAATAGCGCAGGACACATGTTCACATCCTACCCGATCCAAACTTTTACTGATGGGAATAATCATGCTTTCATCAATATCACCCAGAAAAACGAGTGTCAGATGAATGTTGTTAGGCTTAACCCAGCGGACACCTGAGCTGATCGTTTTCAGTTCAGACTGGACAGCCGCAAGGCGAAGTCTGACAACGTCGCTGATTGCCGCGGCAATAAAGATTCGAATCATTTGATCTTTTCACCTTGATCGTATAGGAATTTGTATTTTTTGGCATGGTTCAAGTCAAGGTAACAGTGTTTAAGTTTATGTTAGAGTTCTGCGAAATGAACAAATTGTAGCCGTCGCATTATATGCGACGTCTTAAATACGCCTAAAACGCCCCGTACGTACGGGGCGGCTACAGCCAA
>CAZBGF010000450.1:0-2098 GCA_964491255.1 uncultured Verrucomicrobiota bacterium | reverse complement strand
CCTTGGTTTTGGTGTGGGTCTATTTGGAGAACAAGGGCAATGCTGAAGTCATGCAATCCTTTACGAAAGGAGCGCTCTGGGGTATTTTGCCCAGCATCCTCTTTTTTCTCGTTGCATTACTCTGCTTCAAGAAACAAGTGTCTCTACCTGGTGTTCTATCTTCGAGTTTCGCGATCTGGCTCATTGCAGCGATCGTCCACCAATGGGCCTTAAGATGAAATAAATTGTCTATCTGGGTTTCATAAATCCCTATTTTATTATTGCTCCGTCAGGTATTTCTCCGTCAACGGTCACAAGCCGCAGGCTATCTCCGCTTGACGCGGCGAGCAGCATGCCGTTTGATTTAACACCACGGATACTCGCGGGTTTCAGATTTGCTACTATCACAATGGATTTACCAATGAGTTGCTCCGGTTTGTAATGCATTGCAATGCCGGCAACCAATTGTCTTTTTTCCTTGCCGACCCGGACTTGCAGTCGCAGGAGTTTGTCAGTATTTTCAATAAGTTCAGCTTCCAGGATCAAGGCGGTACGCAACTTGACTTTAGTAAAGTCGGTGTAATCGATTGGCATAATGCCTTCCGCGTTTGATTCCAATGAGGAGCAGTCGCTTTTTTTGGAAGCGTCTGTAACCTTGATGCGTGGGAACAGCGATGTCATGTCCCCGACAACCGTTCCCGGCTTAAGAATGCCCCATGTTTCCATCTCACGTATTGCAGGTTCAGTTGACGAAAGGCCAAGTGCCCGTCGTAACGCCATCATTTTTTCAGGCATTACAGGATAGAGCAGTCCGCTGACAATCCGCAGTGTTTCAGCAGTGTTATACAGAACCGTGTGAAGCAGGCGAGACTGATTATTTTTAGCTAATGTCCATGGTTGGCGTTGTTCCAGGTAACGGTTTGCTTCACGCACCACTCCAGATACTGCGGACAACCCGGTATTTATACCCATGGTTTTAATATTGTCTTTCATCACTTTTGAAACACCAAGAGCCGCTTCGCGCAAAGCTTGTTCCTCAACTTCTCCGGTATCCTGTGGCGCTGGAATTTTTTTGTCACAATAACTGATAATCAACTTCATGACACGGTTTAGAAGATTACCCAGATCGTTTGCCAGGTCAGCATTGTATCGCCGGATAAATGCTTTCTCAGAAAAATTACAGTCCTGACCGGGAGCCATTTCAGCCATTAGAAAATAGCGGAATGCGTCAACTCCATAGCGGTCAACAAATTCCATTGGGTTAATCGCATTCCCTTCAGACTTACTCATCTTGTTTTCGCCGATCAGCCACCAGCCATGCGCGAAAATGGTTTTGGGAAGCGGAAGATTCATAGCCTTAAGCATAGTTGGCCAATAGACTGTATGCGTTGTAAGGATATCTTTTCCGATCAATTGACACGTGGGCGGCCACCATTTCCCGAACATATTTTCATCGTCATGATATCCGATGGCGGTAATGTAGTTTAAAAGCGCGTCAAACCATACATATGTCACAAAGTCATGGTCAAACGGCAGATCAATACCCCATGTCAATCTTGTTTTCGGGCGGGAAATGCACAAATCATTCAAAGGTTTTTTAAGAAAACCAAGAGTCTCGTTTTGCCGAAAGTCAGGTTGAATAAATTCGGGATGCTCACGAATATAGGTGATGAGCCAATCCTGGTATTTGCTCATTCGGAAAAAGTAATTTGATTCATGTAATCGATTGACCGGCCTGCCACAGCCTGGCTCAGGGCATTTTCCGTCAATCAGATCTTTTTCGGCAATAAAACGTTCACAGGTCACGCAGTACCACCCATTGTAGTCGGCTTTATATATCTCGTCTCGATCATAAAGGTCTGTAAGAATTTCCTGAACAATAGTTTTATGTCGTTGCTCTGTGGTTCTGATAAAATCATCATTTGTGATATCCAGCTTTTTCCATAGTTCCAGAAAGCGGATTACGGTTTGATCTGCCTGTTGTTGGGGCGTAATGCCGGCTTTCTCAGCCGCATGCTGGACTTTTTGCCCATGCTCATCCATGCCTGTCAGAAAAAATGTTGGAATTCCGCAGAGCCGATGATAGCGGGCGAGGACATCGGCGAGAATAGTTGTATAC
>CAZBGF010000449.1:0-2105 GCA_964491255.1 uncultured Verrucomicrobiota bacterium | reverse complement strand
AAAGGCACATAGGCACAAAGTTTCAAGGATAATATCCAAACACAGGAACAGCCTGGCCGCAGGGCAGTCCTACCCTGGCCGGCCTGAGCTCCGGCTCCCTGGCCGACTCGAGTCGTCTCGGGCAGGCGGGTAGGCTGTCAGAAATTCTTAGTTCTTTCAGGATTTTGTCTTTCATGGACTTTTCGGATAACATCTAACTAAATTCGGTTCTTGAAATTAAGTGCCGATCAATGTAACATGCGGTTTCAATTTTTTTCAGAATGAAATCGACCAGCGCATCGGCTGGATCAGATTGACCGTGGCAAAGAGGAACTTATCCAAAGTGAGAATATATTTGAAAGAATCTATCAGAAAATGAGTAGCACAAAAACCAAATTGCGAATGCGAGTGCGCCTGAAACTGCTATGGGGCACTCCACGAAGGCTGTTTTTGAACGTGTTCCGTCCTGGTTATGTGCGCGCGAGCCTGGCACAACGCTCGGGCGAGTGCCGACGGTGTGGGGCCTGTTGCCAGTTAGTCTGCCGGTGCATTTATTTCCGTGATGACGGTGGTATTCCGTCATGCAAACTCTATAAGTATCGCCCCCCTAATTGCAGTAATTTCCCAATCGATCAGCGGGATATTGACGACCGTGACATCATCTCTCCGAATGAGCCCTGCGGCTTCTCGTGGGCGAAGGCAAAGAAAGAATAGAAAGAATCGAACGAGTGAATCGACACGTATTCTTCAAACCGACAAATAAACAGGTAATGTGTGAGTGCGAAAGACCCGAAAATTCAGATTAAGAATATTTTAAAAACATGAGAAAGATTACACCAGTAAAAGGGCAGTACTTAATAGATGAGTTTACCGCCAAAGATACCTGGCGGATATTCAGGATTATGGCCGAGTTTGTCGAGGGTTTTGAGGAATCAGCGGATTTAGGCCAGGCAATATCTATTTTTGGTTCAGCGCGGGCGAAACCAGATTCTTTTGAATATAAAAATGCCGAAGCCACTGCTCGTCTTGCGGTAGAAAACAACTGGGCGGTTATTACCGGCGCCGGTAACGGTGTGATGGAAGCGGCAAATAAAGGGGCATTTAAAGCAGGAGGTAAATCAATTGGATTTAATATCGAACTCCCCTTTGAACAGAAACCGAATAAATATACAACAACGCTTTTAAGCTTTCATTATTTCTTTGTGCGCAAGGTGATGTTTGTTAAATACTCACAAGCCTTTATTATCTTTCCAGGCGGCTTTGGCACACTGGATGAGTTGTTTGAGTCCATTACGCTTGTACAGACAAAGAGGATAAAGCCTTTTCCGATAATTCTCTTTGGCAAAGAGTACTGGAAAGGCCTTATTGAATGGATCAAAAATAAACTTCTCAAAGAAGAAAAGATATGTCAGAAGGGTATGGATATTATCAGGCTCGTAGATACTCCGGCGGAGGTAATAAAGATTATCAATGAGAAAAAGCCGGAATCAAGATAGGATCAGGGGACGAGGAACGTGGAAGACGGATGGCAGAGGGCGGAGGACGGATGACGGAAGGCAGATGACAGAGGGCGGATGACAGATGGCAGATGACGTAAGCCCGACGCAGCGATTCAGCTAACAGCGGACGCGAAGTCGGGACAGGAGAAGACAGCCACGTCGCTACGCAAGTGGCAGGCAAATTTCCAAGTGTTTTTGTGGCCCAACCGGGTTAGTCAAGCTGTGACGTTTGCAGGTATTCGGGGACTAAGGTGGACCATTTGAAACGCTGCTCGATGGCTTTGGCAAGGGCTTCAGCAGCTTCGGGTTCGCCATGGGTTATGAAAACACATCTCGGCGGCTGTTGAAGCGCGGACAGCCATTCGCATAGTTCATTTTTATCCGCATGAGCGGAAAACCCCTGAATTTTGGCAATTTTTGCTTTTACAGAATGCATCTCTCCGAAGATCCGTATTTTGTCGGCGCCATCCAGAATAATACGGCCGAGTGTGCCAATAGCCTGATAACCCACGAAAACTATCGTGCTGTCGGGCCGGCCGATGTTCGCCAGCAAATGGTGTTTTATTCGTCCACCAGTGCACATACCCGAACCGGCAATGATGATGACAGGTTCCTTGACGTCGTTGA
>CAZBGF010000448.1:0-2115 GCA_964491255.1 uncultured Verrucomicrobiota bacterium | reverse complement strand
CTGACCAATATGCGGCGATGGAATGGTGTTGGGCTGGCCGCGCCTCAAGTTGGTCGTTTACTGAGGATGATCGTGGCGGAGGTCGAAGGTACAATACTGGCCATGGCCAATCCGACAATTCTTTAATGCAAGGGCATGAGCAGAATGGTCGAAGGCTGTTTGAGTCTTTCCTGTAAGGAAGTTGATGTAATGCGTTCAGACAGCGTATGGCTCAAGGCAGTTAATGAGGAAAACAAGAAAGTTGAACTGAAGTATGAAGGGCTTATTGCCCGTATCCTTCAGCACGAAATAAACCATTTGGATGGCATCTTGATCATGGATCGGTGCTTATCCGATAAGCAGAATGCAGTTAAATGAAAAATTATAAATACCTATTTGGCCCTGTCCCCTCACGTCGTCTTGGACGCTCGCTGGGTGTTGATCTTACTCCGTATAAGACATGCAGTCTCGACTGCATTTTCTGCCAATTGGGATGCACTACCCGCAAAACAGCGACTCGCAAAGAATACGTTCCCGTTAAAGAAGTAATTAAGGAAATAGATCATTGGCTAAAGACAGATGGAAATGCGGATTACATCACTCTTTCCGGTTCAGGCGAGCCGACATTACATTCCCGTTTTGGTGAAGTGCTTGAATTCGTACGCAAAAAATCCACAATCCCCGCAGTGTTATTAACCAACGGCACGATGTTATACCGCTCTGAAGTGAGAAAAGCGGCGGCGCATGCCAGCGTGGTAAAAGTTTCGCTCAGTGCGTGGGATCAACGTTCATATGAATACATAAATCGTCCATACCCTAAATTGCAGTTCAAGCAGTTGGTTGAAGGACAAAGGGCCTTTCGGTCACAGTTCGAAGGCAAAATATGGATGGAGGTTTTTGTCTTATGGGGAATAAATTCCGTGCCCAAGGATGTCAAGAAAATCGCCGCGCTGGCAAAGACAATTGGGCCAGACCGAATCCAGTTGAATACAGCGGTTCGTCCGCCGGCAGAAGATTTTGCTGTTGCTCTTCCCAGAGAACGTATTGAGAAACTGGCGAAATTGTTTGATCCGCCGGCGGAGGTTATAGCGGAATTCAGCACAGATCATACAGCGAATATTCAAGCAAACGAAAATACAATTTTCGCCATGCTACGGCGCCGGCCGTGTACTGCAGAGCAAATTGCGGAAGTGCTCAGTATGCATATGAATGAAGTGTCAAAGTATGTCGGGAAGCTGATGCGAACAGATCGGATTCGGTCAGAGCGTAAAGACGGCGATGTATACTACATGACAAATTCGAGAAAGGAAGTTAGTCATGCCAACGTATGAATATGAATGCAAAAAGTGCGGGCATCATTTTGATCGGTTTCAAAACATGTCGGACGATCCATTGAAAAAGTGCCCGGAATGTGGCGGCAGCGTACGCCGTCTCATTGGCAAGGGCGCCGGCATTATTTTCAAAGGGAGCGGGTTCTACGCGACTGACTATGCAAATTCATCATCTACGGCGTCACGCCCGAGCTGTGGCAGAGATCGTCCCTGCTGTGGCCGTGACACACCATGTGACAGAAGCCCGACAAGTAACTGAATTGATGAATATCAGGAAGCGAGGATGGTATAATGAAGATAATTGGAATCAATTGCAGTCCGCGTAAGGGTAAAACTACATTCTACGCATTGGAACAATGCCTGAACGCGGCGCGGGAAGCACAGGATGGACTGGAAACAGAAATCATAGAGCTGGGTGGAATGGAGATACACGGTTGTTCTGCCTGCGGGCAGTGCAAAAAAGCGCTGGCGTGCAGTATTAATGATGACTTCGTGAATATCATTCCGAAACTCAAGGATTCCAACGTAAATGCTATTGTAATCGGCACACCTGTCTACATGGGGACAATGGCTGCTCAATGCAAGGCTTTTTTAGACCGGACTGTTATGTTTGGCCGTAATGGTCGTCTTTTCCGAAATAGAGCAGGCGGAGTTCTTGCTGTTGGCAAAGTACGCAATGGAGGACAGGAGCTGACCATTCAAGCTGTTCACGCGGCAATGCTTTGTCACGACATGATCGTGGTTGGTGACGGTATGGATACCTCGCATTTCGGCGGAGCTCTTTACAGCGGCATAGAGAATGGCA
>CAZBGF010000447.1:0-2122 GCA_964491255.1 uncultured Verrucomicrobiota bacterium | reverse complement strand
TTCGATTGACGATTTTCAATTTTAGATTATTATTCAGTCTTCAATCGCAAATTTAAAATTGTAAATCTATTAAATCCTTATAATCTGCGTTTATCTGCGTCCAAAAAATAAATTCCTATACGGTTAAATTAAATGAAGAAACAAGATCTTGCTGTTGTTCTTTTACTGTTCGCTCTCATGCTGGCCTGGCCAACGGTTTATAAAAGATTTTTTAAACCAGAAACGCCTGAATCCGCCAAGCCGGGCGAATTGACTCAACAGACAGTTCCCAATCAACCGACTCTGGAACAACCTTTTCCCGCACAACCTCAGCAGACACTGAAGTCTGAATCCGAACAACCCATCGCATCATTAAAACCAGCCGTAACTATTGCAAAAAAAACGATTGGAAAACCAACAAAACCGGAACAAAAAACATCCATCACTAATGCATTCCTTACAGCAACTTTTTCTTCACATGGCGGAGGTGTCACATCAGTCGAATTAAAACAGTATCGTGAAACGGTTGATATAGACAGCGGGCCAGTGATGCTTGATTTCTCAAACCTGCCGGCTTTGATTTATTCCGGGCTGCCCGAACTTTCCGTTACAGATGATTTTGAAATCAATGGAGACGAATCCGGCTCAATCGTTCACATTAAAAAAACCAATCCGAAAGGACTCTGTCTGGCACGCACCATTTCACTTGAGAAAAATTACTCGTTCACTGTCACCGATATGTTTACGAATGACGGACTCACCCCAATGACCATGCCGGAACATTTTATTCAGCTCGGGTCTATGCAAAAGGTGGGAATGCAATCCAAAACCAGAGGACAAAGTTATCTTGGCATTGATGCTCTCCTTTCATCAGGTGGCGAAGGCATCAAGCACTGGGCCAAAAAAATCCCGAAATGGTTTAAAAAGATAAAGAAAACCAATCAGTTATCGTCTCTACCAGAGTCAATTACCATCACAACAAACACTCCTGTCGACTGGGTTGCCGCAAAAAGTAAATTTTTTGTTCAAATCCTGTCGGCAAATGACGGAGGTTCCGGATACATCATGCATGCTGATCGAAAACTGCTTCCGGGCGAACAGACTGATCCGAACATCAACCCAAAAAACGCCGAAATCGACAGTGTTTCCGTTTCTATGACTTTCCCTGAACTTGTGCTGAATCCGCAAGAATCCGCAACATATGAAATCAATTATTACGTTGGACCAAAAAAATATTCCATTCTCAAGCAATTAGGACTGCATCAGACAGAGATTATGAACTTCGGGATGTGGAAACCCGTCTGCAAAATTCTACTCCGTGTGCTGAATGCGACTTACTCGATTATCCCGAATTACGGCGTAGCTATCCTTCTCCTCACTATTATGATACGAATTCTTTTCTGGCCGTTAACACACAAAAGCACGGAAAGCATGAAAAAAATGCAAGAGCTCCAGCCGATGCTGACGGAAATCAAGAATAAATATAAGGGCAACGCGAAAAAAGTGCAGGAAGAAACCATGGCGTTATACAAAAAGAACAAAGCCAATCCCATGGGCGGCTGTCTGCCAATGATTATTCAAATTCCCGTATTTATCGCCCTTTTCGTCGTTCTTCGCAGTGCTATTGAACTGCGTTTTGCTCCTTTTCTGTGGATTCACGACCTCAGTGAACCTGAACGATTGCTGGCTAATGTCCTGCCCATTCCGCTTAATATTCTACCCGTTTTCATGACGGTAACTATGATATGGCAACAGAAACTCATGCCGACTTCCGCCGGCGATCCCAATCAACAGAAAATCATGATGTTTTTCATGCCTGTCATGATGCTGGTCTTATTCTATAATATGCCGTCTGCGCTGGTATTGTACTGGTCCGCCAGTCAATCTATTATGATTATTCAGCAATTGATCCAGAAAAAACGAGTTGCAATGAAAGCCGCTACAAGCTGACTTCATGTCGAATGTTTTTTTCTGTTAGACACGTCCGAATGCGGGTGAAACACTATTCTAGTCGGCCCTGAAAAACCCTGATTTTAACCACCCGCGCTCCCGCGCTCCAACCTTCGCTAAAGCTTCGGCTTGGCAAGCAAGTGCCCGCCTGCCCGCCTGCCCGAGCCGGAGCTCAGGCCGGCCAGGGTGGGAC
>CAZBGF010000446.1:0-2125 GCA_964491255.1 uncultured Verrucomicrobiota bacterium | reverse complement strand
ATGCAGATGCAAACGTTGGATGATTCAGGTTTTGTCGCTTCAATGCTGGCTGCCATCGGGATAAATGGGACTAATGGTGATAATGAGCATCCATCGTTTACTCCTGATGAGTTAAGCTCGGATGACAAGTATATTCTTGCGCGTCTTCACAAGACAATTGCCTCCTGCACAGAAAATCTGGAACGGTTCCGTTTTAATGATGTGGCTAAGGAACTCTACGATTTTGTTTGGCACCAATATTGTGACTGGTATATCGAATATGCCAAGATTGTTCTCGATAAATGTGAGCCGTCACGCCGAAAACAGATTCTTTACGTAATGCATTATGTTTTTTCAAATGCTCTTCGTTTGTTGCATCCTCTCATCCCTTTTATTACTGAAGAACTTTGGCATGCCATGGGCTATGGCGGTAAGGATGACACCTTGCTCAATGCTCGATGGCCTGAATCCATGAATTCAGACGAATTGTCGACCACTTGGGCTGTGACCAGCCGGATCGTAAATTATGTCGAAAACAAACATGAGCTTATTGGAATCGGCAGAACACTGCGCGCAGACTATGGAATAGCTCCTTCAATGAAAATTCGTTATGTTATCAAACCCGAAAAAAAGAACACGACTGATCTTTTCCAGTTAGATCATGATTCCATAACAGTTTTGTTAAAAGCGAAATCTGTACTGATTGATCCGGCGTATATGCCGGATGAGCTCGTGCCAAATGGAGCCAGCAATCTGGGAACCATTTTTATGCCGATCGATGGATTAATTGATATTGAGGCTGAAACCCGAAGATTGACCGATCAGTTAAACAAAACTACCAGTGAGTTGACCAGAATCAACCGGAAACTGGATAATATTGATTTTGTTCAAAAAGCACCCAAGAAGGTTATTGAGTTGCAGAAGACCAGAAAACAGGAATTTCTGGACAAATGTAAAAAGTTACGCCAATTACTAACCGTTTTATCCAGCGAGAAAAAAACCAGCCCGGATACCACACTAGTTTCAGAATAAGCGAGATTATAGCGCTGTCGACCCACGTTCGCTTTTTGGACGCTATGCTAAAGAATAAGTAAGCGCCCCGAATGTTCGGGGCGCTTATACATCGTGGTTGCAGTTTTTCCTTCCACAAACATCGAGTGAACGAATAATCCAAGCTGATATGCTACACTATCCCGAACAACCATTGTCTCTGGGTTTCTAGGATTGTCTTCTTAAAAGAGCATATAACTCGTGAAAGGATTGAGTAGAGGCAACCAAAGATATAAATGTTCTCGTAGCTGGAATCAATACCGGGTGTCTTTGCGCGGCCGAGCTTCGTTCACAGTGAGGGTCCGTCCCTCGGATTCTTTTCCATTCAGACCATCAATAGCTGCTTGAGCTTCAGTGGCTGACGGCATCTCGACAAAACCAAAACCTCTTGATCTGTTAGTGACTTTGTCTTGAATGATTGCTGCAGATGCAACTTCTCCGAATGCCTCGAATTCACTTTTTAACTTTTCATCAGTTGTGTCCCATGACAAATTTCCAACGTAAATGTTCATCCTTTTTCCTTTTCTTTAACCTTAACCTATTCTTAATTTGTGTTTCTCATTTTTTATTGAGAATGAGAAATACATTCCACACATTCACAGTTCCTATATTGCAGTGCAGGGCACTGACTGTCGAAATGATACCAGCGAATGCGGCCCCAATTCCTATCGGGATGCTTTTTTTATCGACTCTTGGGCCGAACGTAAAAAGCAGATTTACCGAATGATTACTATTGTTGAACCAATAGCGAGCCATGAGTAAATGCGTTAAGCTTTATGCTCTTCATCTGTTTGATTTGAGCTCAGGCCAACGTTGTTCTTTTGACTGTGGAACATTCCTCTGGCCATGTTTCGGCCACAGAATCATTTATCTCATCAGCAAAAATCCAAAGGCAACAATAAATAATCACAGATTATAATATGCCGAAACGCAAAAAGGTCAACAATAAAAAAAACTTTTTTTTATTGAGTAAAACAATCAGTATAGAATATAAAAGATATGGAATAGATATTTCGTTATCAAGGCATTTATGTCAATATTGGGCATGGTTCATTTTCAGGAGATTTTTGGTAACAATTTCAAGGAGATCGGTCAT
>CAZBGF010000445.1:0-2132 GCA_964491255.1 uncultured Verrucomicrobiota bacterium | reverse complement strand
AATCCTTTGCGTGCTTTGCGCCTTTGCGCGAGTCAATTCTTCTTTGATCCGAACAGAGTCATAGGTGGAAAATTTTTCATCATATTGACATATATAGAAGGAAAATATTCAAGTTATACCTACGACTAAAACTTCAGAAATGGAAAATCTTGACTGTGATTTTCCGTGTTTGTAATAATGTAATACACGTCTTATTTTTCCATACATTGGATATAATAAGGGGGGTAAAAGTGGCAAGCAAGAACAAATTCAGAGATCATGGGAAAAAAAATTCAGATCTGATCCATCGACCAGGGTCATCTATTGTAAAGCCCAATAGTGTAAAGAAGGAAAATGATATACACTTACTGTGCGTATATTCATATTATCAGTATTGATATGGAAAATAAGGGAAAACAGGCATTGATAAGAATGTCGATTGCTATAAATGAAATACAGCTTGATTGTGAATGGGGAACGCTGTTATTCTTTTGCAAATCCAGGGAAAAGTAACCACAGGTAAACACGGATGAACACAATCTGTGTAATCTGTGGTTGAAATTTCTCCTGTATTATTTTGTCCATTTTGTTAATTCTGTCTAAAAAATTGAGTCGTAATACATGAGAAAAAAAACTGAAATTCCGGATCAAACTTTTGCTGAACAACGATTGGACTCGTTTAAGCTCAAAGATCGTCTCGACGCGTTGGAATGGCTTATCGCTCACTGCCCTTGTGACCAAACTCAGACTGATTTACGAGTGAATATGCATTTTCATTCGTTTTTTTCATACAACACAAATGGCTATTCCCCATGTCATATTGCCTGGGAATCGCGTAAAGCCGGGATATATGCCGCCGGGCTATGCGACTTTGATGTGCTTGATGGGCTTGAAGAATTTTTCACGGCAGGCCTGATGCTCGAACTTCGGACAGTTGTTCACCTGGAAACCCGCGTATTTTTCAAGGAATACGCAACTGTTGATATTACATCTCCGGGAGAGCCGGGCGTGACATACATGATGGGCGCCGGCTTTGTCAACACACCGGATAAGAACACGCCTGAAGCCGCAAACCTTGCGCAATACCGCCGGCAGGCTAATGACCGGAACATCGCGCTGGTCCAGCGCATTAACGCGCATTTACCGGAAATTGCCATTGATTACAAAAACGATGTCGTTCCGCTCACGCCTGCCGAATGTCCCACGGAGCGGCATATTGTCCGGGCTTATCGTTTGAAAGCGGAATCGGCGTTCCCCGATTCAAGCTCGCTTCATGAATTCTGGGCGGCCCTGTTGAAAACAACTCTCCCTGAGACAGAAAAGCTGTTAACTGATATCCCCGTTTTCGAGAATCAAATCCGGTCAGCCCTGGTTAAATCAGGAGGCGTCGGTTATGTGAAACCAACGGAACAAACGTTTCCGCCAATTGATGATTTTATTAACTGGGTTCTCGACTGCCGTGCGATTCCAATGATTACGTGGCTGGATGGAACCAGTAAGGGCGAAGAAAACATACAGGAGTTATTGGAATGCATGAAAGCGAAGGGCGCTTGCGCGGTTAATATCATTCCAGACCGTAATCATAATATTACCGATCCTGGTATTCGGTCCGTCAAACTAAAAAACCTGGCGAAAGTCATCAAGGCATCTGAAAGGCTCGGACTGCCAATCAACATCGGGACCGAGCTGAACAAGCTTGGCCAGCCGTTTGCGGATGACATTCAATGTGAAGCGCTTCGTTCATACCACGAAACATTTCTGCGCGGAGCACGAATCATGGTCGGGCATACCTGGTTGTCGCGCTTCGGGGGTTTTTCATATACTGGCGAAGCCGCTCAAGCCGAGTTCGGGAACGATATCCTTCGAAAAAACAAAGTCTTTGAATCCGTGGGAAGCCTGCCGCCAGTTACCTCTGCCATTGCCGCGCGATTATCCGACATGGAACAGGAAAAGGCGCTGGATTGCATTAGAAATTCAGCCTCGAAAAATTCGTGGATGTTATAATACTCAGGCACAGAGGGACAAAGGCACATAGGCACAGAGTTTTTAAGAATTAAGAATTTTAGACAGAATTAACAAAATGGATAAAATAATATAAGAGAAACTTTAACCACAGATTACACAGATAATGTGGAAAAATGCACTCATAACAT
>CAZBGF010000444.1:0-2132 GCA_964491255.1 uncultured Verrucomicrobiota bacterium | reverse complement strand
ATTTCCTCTTGACTACTCCCATTCCTTTTTACACACAATTCTTTACAGTACTTTGTCCTTTGGGATTTCTCCCGCTTTTTCCAGAGCATATTTAGTCAGAATCGGGCCGATAATCTCAAAAACGATACATGTAGCAGTGACTACCGTAATCAGTGATGTCGATATAGCGAGAGGGTCGAACAGGATTCTTGCGGTATTCGGATGTTGTTCAGCATACAGGCATACGGCATTGGCGACTTCAGGGTTCATTGCAAGATGTTCAAATTCATGCCGGATAATCAGGGCCAGTCCGATAGCAACACCAGCTTGGGATAGAATGCCGAGGCCAATATACTTTTTGATTTTTTGCTCCGTTTTGCCTATCATCGCGCCAAGTCGGGCGCCGGTGATTTTACCCAATGAACGAGCGAAAATATAAATTGCGCCAATGAATCCTATATGGCGTAAAATTGATATGTTAAGATGCGCTCCCGCCAGGCAGAAGAACATTAGAAAAAAAAGCGGCATAAGTTCGAACGAGGGGGCTATAACCCTGTGCACGAATGCCTCGCGTCGAGTATTCACCAGAATGAATCCAACAGTCATATTCGTTAGAATCCCAGACAGGTGCAGAATATTTGAAAGGCCGGTTGCAAAAAGTATGAAGCCAAAGGTCATAATCAGTATATTGCGGGATGCATGAAGCCTTCTGACAAGTTGGCAGAAGATAAATCCCAGAACCGTTCCCAAAACAAGGCTGCCAATGATTTCCAGAGCCGGCTGCTTCATGCTCGCGAGAAATCCTTCGGATACGAATCCCACATTAAGTTTGACCATGAGCAGATTTTTAGCCAAAGCCGCGGCAAAGCCGAAAATAAGAATTGCCAGGCCATCGTCAAAGCCCACAACAGCATAGAGCGCTTTGGTTAAATTGCCTTTTGCGCGGTACTCCTGGATTACTGCCACCGTGCCGGCAGGGGCGCTTGCTGGCGCCAGTGATCCGAATAGAAGCGCCAAAATCCAGCTTTGTGTTAATGCGTATACAGCCAGCATAACCAAAAGGAATGCCATAAAGGATTCAGCCAGGATAATAGAAATAATTCCACTTCCGAGCTGACGTAAACTGCGTATGCTCAGTTCCGATCCAATGCTGAATGCGACAAATCCGAGGACGATCTGTGTAATGAAAGAAAGATTAATGAGTTTTTCATTAGTGAAAAGATTCAGAACTGAAGGACCCAGCAAAACACCCAGGATCATGAACCCGATCAGGGAAGGAAGGCGGAACCGCTTGACAATGCTGCCCATGTAAAATCCAGAGATGACGACAATACCAAAAAGCAATAAGGGTTCGTTTTGTATAATTTCCTGCATTGAATTTTACTATATTTAGTTTTAAAAAATCGTGACTGCTCAGTCGTCCCGATGGGACTGGAAATTACTGTTTTCTTTAGCCGACGCTGAAGCGTCGGCCTAATGTCAATGCGTCCCATCCGGGACGCCATGAAAATAGCGCGGCGATTTCCTGGCCGACCCGAGTCGTCTTCCTGGCCGCAGGGCGGTTCTTCTCTGGCCAGCCTGAGCTCCGGCTCCCTGGCCGGTCTGAGCTCCGGCTCGGGCAGGCGGGCAGGCGGGCAGGCGGGCAGGCATCGCCGTGAACAGGGAAACAACAGTCACTTCAGTCCCGTAGGGACGGTTGATAACATAGACCTGAGTTTTAAAAAATCTTACGGAAAATAAAACCGTTCCGCTATAATTTTGCCATCTTGTCCCGCCGCAGTTCCTTGGAGCGAAGGTAGAATTCTTCCCGCGGCAAGCTGCGGAGTAACCTGTTACGCTGAAAACAGCCTATGGCCGCGTAGGTTGAGTCTTGGCAAAGACGAGCGAAAAAAAACTTATGGTGTGACAAACCTTTTACCAGGAATAAATCACGCATTATTAGAAAAACCCCTCGAAGACTAATCTGGATTATGAGCGAACCACCATTGGTTCGCTCATATACACCTGAACGCAAACTATTTGCTAAAGGGCGTCATCAGGGATTTCTCCCGCTTTTTCCAGAGCATACTTAGTCAGAATCGGGCCGATAATCTCAAAGACGATACATGTAGCAGTGACTACCGTAATCAGTGATGTCGATATAGCGAGAGGGT
>CAZBGF010000443.1:0-2137 GCA_964491255.1 uncultured Verrucomicrobiota bacterium | reverse complement strand
CGGTTATTAGCGCAGGTTGTAAAGCAAGTCCAATCGGAATGTGAAAAGTGAAGATATGACCCCAATTCCCCACTTGATGTGCCATTGGGAAATAACATATAAGTGTAACTTGAAGTGTGTTTTTTGCGCCACCCGTCTTAACCAGGGAGCATGGCAGCCGGAAACAACTACGGCACAGGCCCTGGAGATTGTTTCACAGGTCGCCGGAATGGGCGCAAAAATACTGAACATAGTGGGTGGAGAGCCGACAACCAGAAAAGATCTTCCGGAAATAATTAAACATGCCCGATCCTTGGGCGCGAGAGTGGCCGTTACTACAAATGGAGTGATCAATGACGAACAACGGGGCCGGTTGCTTGGGGCGGATGTTATCAGGGTCAGTCTTGAAGGTGCTCCGGAACTGAACTCCAGGTTGCGTAGGTTGGCCGAGGGATTCGATACGACTGTCGCCGCCGTGAATACGCTCAGGTACCTAGTCAACCACAATAAAACTCCGATGATAGCATCCACGTTATCCTCCCAGACGCGAAATGAGGATATCAGATATCTCGTGGAAATTGCGCGCGAGCTGGGCCTCCAAGTTATCCTTAATCCCGTAGGCATCGGATTTAGTGAAAAACGAGAAGGGTTTACGCATGCCGATCGTGAAAAGCGTAGAAAACAATTTGCAGACGTGATGCTTCCGCTCAAGGTGAGCCTTGAAAAGATAGATGAGTTTCACCGGCTTTATCCAGAGAGCATATCATCCGGGAAGCCGGCTCTCAGCATTCTTAAAATGGGAGGTTTGGAAAAGTTCGGCTGCTTGGCGATGAATACTGCCATATGCATTAAGCCGGATGGTTCAATAGTCATGCCTTGTACCGAATTTCCGGAAGTCGTGGAGAAAAACGACGATCTGCATGCTGTCTATTATGGAAAGAAAGCCAGGCAGGCCAGAAAAGATCAGGGCAAATACTGGTTCTGTGAAAATTGTCAGCTTACATGTATGATGATGTCCACTTCACTGGTTAGGTTGTCGCCCCTTATTTCAATAGCCCGGCAGTACTTGCCGCAGGTAGTCGGGAGACAGTGAATAAAGGGCTTGCCGGAGGAAACAGATGTGGTAAAAATGCAGTCAAACAACCGGCCATGACTCTCTTTGATAATGTTCAAGTCAAAGGGGGAAGGTCAACCTCGATTGTGGGGTGATAATGAATAAACTCGTGAAGCCATTATTGGTATTAAGTATAATTCTGAATATAGCGTTACGGTTCCGGCTGGTTGAAATATTCAGTCAATATCCAATTCAGGCCATGAACCCTTACAGCGATGAAAGCGGATATTTCAACCTTGGACTCCATTTATGGGAGTGGCTGCTCCATGGACATGCGGCAAGATTGCCTCTTTATCCGGCTTTTCTATCGTTGTTTGTTCAGAATGGCTTACCGGAAGCCGTAATCTACATTGTTCAGCATCTTCTTTTTATGGGATCCGCGCTGGCGATCTGTTGCGCATTGTTTGCTAAATGGAATTGGCGGCTCACAGCCTTCAATCTCATAATCTATTATGGTCCTTTCGTGACGTCCCCTAACGGCGCCCTTTCGGAAACTTTCACTGCCAGCATGATGTTGTTGGCGTTATCGGTTTTTATACGAGGAGAAAAATCCATCTGGGGACGTTTAAGCGGCGCATTTCTTTTTGGGCTTCTATCTTTGTCCCGTCCGAACTTTCTTCCGTTATTTCCGCTTATTCTGACGGCTTTGTTTATCACAAAACAGTTGCCTTTAAAGTCATTAATACTGATGCTGTTGATTTTTACTTTGCCCGTAGCCGGATGGATGTGTAGAAATCGTGCTATTCAGGGTTCTTGGCTATATAATTCATCAAGCGGTCCCGTTATTTACATGGCATCGAGAATGGTCCCTCCATATTGTCCGGATGAGATGGGCTATTTCAACGATGTTTTTGGGACTAACAGACCGCAGAACCTGCTGATAAGCCTTGGCGAGGTGATGAAAAATAGCTATGGTCAGGATAACATGCATATTTACATGCCGGTCAAGTCAAATAATCCTTCGATGATGAACGAGGTGCTTGGAAATCGCAATTATAAGAAGTTGGCTCTGGAGAATTACACTTACTATATCTTGAACAGGCC